>JANLUN010000279.1:0-3411 GCA_031363505.1 Planctomycetota bacterium
AGCGCGGCATCGTCCGCGATCCAACAGCGATGATCGCTGTCGACGGCGATTCCTCGCACGGTTGCTCGCCCGCCTTCGACGCCGCGGAAACTGAACCCGCGGCCCAGCGGTCGGCCATCTAGATCGTAAGGACGGACGTGCGCCGTCCTCGCGAAACGGCCGATGTAGAGCACGCCGCGCTGGAAACACAAACTACCGTGCACGCCTCATCCCCTTGGTTTTTCAGTCACCGCAGCGTGTTGCGAAGTGGACGCAAGCCTCACCACCACGACCTCCGCAGGCGCTCCGACGCGCAACGGAAATCCCAACGCTCCAAGTCCTCGACTCACGATCAGTGTGGTCGGTCCGATCCGAATACGGAGTCCAGGATGCGCCGGGCCGAGCGAGCGCAGCACTGGAAGGTCGACTTGGCCTCCGTGCGTGTGGCCCGACAAGATGCCAATGCACTGGCCGCGCGCCAAGACGCGAGCGGCGCCGGGATTGTGACAGAGGATCAGCTCGACCTCGTCCGGCCGGAGCGCACCCCGCGCATTCGCGAAATCCAGATCGCGTGCCTCCTCGAGGTCCTCGATTCCAAGCAGTGACAGCGCTCCGTCGGCCCGATCGATCAGAACGTGATCGTTGCGGAGAAAGCGGATCCCCCGATCCGCATATGCATCGGCGATCCGGCCTTCGAGTCGATCCTTGTAGTCGTGGTTACCGAACACTGCGAACACACCGGCCTCGGCGCGCAACTGAGCGCATTCGTCTAGGACGGACAGCGCCTCGCTCCAGTGGTGCGTGATGAAATCGCCTGAGATCACACACACGTCGGCGCAGATCGAATTGACCGCATCGACGACCGCACGAACGTCGCCCCGTCCAAGAAACGGACCTGCGTGAAGATCGGAGAGGTGAACGATCGTGAACCCCTCCATGCTCCGCGGCAGTCGCGCCGTGCGGAGCACCTCCTCGCGCACGCGAAATGCGCCGACGCTCAGATGGCGCCAAGAGTAGAACGCGCGGCCACCGAGCGACGAAGCCGCGAGTTCGGCGGCGCGAACAAGCCCCGCTCGCACTCGACTGTAGCGCCGCGCGGGTACTCGGACGGAGTCGCCAACTCGTGTCTCCATTCCGACTACCACCAGACGCGACGGCTGCTACCTCTGCCGTCGCGATCATAGCTCGCGAGGTCCCCCGTTCGTCGAATGCCGGCGTGTCGTTCTGCACGGACGGCGGCTCGCTGTCGACGGCCTGCCCCCGCCTCGCACGCCGTGCGAGTCTCTCCGCGCTCAATTCGGCGTGGTCGGCATCGCCGGGAGCGGCGCGTGCAGTGTCTCCTGTGGCGACACGACAACTCGCGCGTGGGAATCGTAGAACGCAACCGCTCCCTCCGAGACCGCAACATCGACGTCACGCGTAGTCATCCGGAGTACGCCCGATCCGGGCGAGGCCTCCATCACACCCGCGTTCGTCGAGATCACAACGCTCCCCTTGAACAGCAACGACCCTTCGAAAAGACGCACTCGCAGTGGGTGCAAACGCTCGATCGCGAACGCAGTCGAGGGTTCGACGATGAGCACGACGTCGCTGGCCTCGATCTGTCCGCGAGAGACGGCGTCTGTCGAGCCGCTCTGACTTCGCGACAACATGGCCGCCTCGTCGTCGGTGCCGAGCATGTGCTCTCCGACTTGGACCACACCACTCAGCGTGCTGAGTCGCACTTCTCGATCGGCGTCCGCGCGACTCGACATGGCGAACGCCGCGTAGAGTCCGAACGCCGGCAGAATGAGTTTCACGAGGGTCGTTCGGCGAGCACCGGCCGACTTGGCACGCTGGAAACCACGCGCTCCATGAAAATTGCGTGGAGCACGCGAGAGCCCTTCGTAGTACGCCTGAGGTGCGCTCGCGAGCCGTGCCACCGTTTCGACCGACGCGTGATACTGATCGCGACAGGACACGCAACTCGATAGGTGCGCCCGTACGGCGGGACGTCGCTCGACGTCCTCGTCGCCCGCGAGAAATCGCCTGACGAGCTGCGAGACCGCGCTGCACTGCAGCTCGTCACTGCTGCCGCGAACACTGGCGGGGCCGGGTATGCGTGCACTCTCCACAGCTCGCGGATCTCCGCAGGTTCAATCGACCGTCGCGATCGATCCCTTGAGCCTGTCCGCGCGCGAGGATCGCGTCCGAGCCAGCGTCAGGCACAAGAGGAAGACTTGAAGCCTCTCGGAACGGGCGGGAGCCGCGGGCGACCCCAACGCGTTCGAGGCACGCGTCGCCAGGATCCTCTCTGCACATGCAGGTCGCGGTGACGCTCCGGCCGCGTTCAGGTTTCATGCGCGCGACACTCGCGAGCGCGCTGGCGATTAAGGGCGACTACCCCGAGTCGATGCGCTGCATCGAAGGAGCGACCGCAGGATCCGCAAGATGTTGTTTCCCGCGCCTTGGCGGATCAGGGCGGAGTTCGCCGTATCAACTACTGCGGCGGCGGCGCCAGACGTGAAGTGCGTGGCTCTCTGCAGCTCTCGCCTGCACGCCAAGTTGCTCACCTCCGCGCCCGGTCACTCGCAGCTCCGCTGGACCGTTGGCCGCGACGCCGAGTCTCTCGCCGCTACGCCAGCCGCTCGATCCCGAGCTCGAGTCGGCGAATCGTGCGTGCGGCTCCGAGCCACTGCATCGAGTCGTAGATGTCCGCACCGCTCGGCGCACCCGTCAACACGCAGCGCAACGGCTGGAGGAGCTGAGGGAGCTTGAGCCCTTGCTGCTGAGTCCAAGCCTTACCCGCATCGCGAAGCGCGACCGCTTCGAACGGCCCCTGCGCCTGCGTGCGGATCCAGCCCAAGAACGCCTTCAACGTGTCGACTCGGCCATCGTGTTTGCGGGCGTTCTTCTCGGCATCGGCGCTGTAGACCAACTGATCGTCGGCCACGAACAAGTACGCGATCCGATCCGCGAACTCGGAGTACGTGCGGATGCGCTCCTTCTCACCGGCCATGACCGTCATGAGCCACGCGCGCTTGCTCGCCGTCTCTTCCGCGGTCATGAGCCCCTTGCGAACGACGTGCGGGATGCACATGTCCGTGACGTGCTCGAGTGAATCGCGGCGGATGTACTCCCCCGCCATCCACAGGAACTTGTCCATGTCGAACACCGCGCCGGCCTTGTTCACGTCCTTGACGTCGAAGTTCTCGATCAAGTCGCGGACGGTGAAGATCTCGGTGGTGCCGTTCAACGTCCAGCCCTGCAGACAAAGGAAATTGACGACGGCTTCTTTCGGAAAACCACGCTCGCGGTAGTCCTGGAGCGCGGTATCGCCCGTGCGCTTGCTGAGCTTTTTGCGATCGCTCCCGAGCATCAGCGGCAAGTGACCGAACTCCGGGGGCTCGACGCCGAACGCCTTGTAGAGCAGGACCTGCTTGGGCGTGTTGA
>JANLUN010000300.1:0-1094 GCA_031363505.1 Planctomycetota bacterium
GCTCGACGCGCGTGACCTTGCCGCGCAGCACTTGGCCCGTCGCGAACTTGCCCACTGCTTCACGCCGCTCTACGTCGCGTTCCTTCTCGAGCACCGCGCGCCGCGAGAGCAGGATGCGCTTGCGGCCGGCGTCGACCTCGATGACTTGGCACACGAGCGTCTGCAGCATGTACGTCGACAAGTTCGACTCGTGCGACAGACCGACTTGCGAAGCGGGCATGAACGCCGCGAGCGGACCGACCTTGAGCTCGAGCCCGCCCGTGTTCTGTCCCGTGACGCGCGCCTTGACGAGCGAGCCGGGTTGGATGTCGTCCCACGCGGCGACCGCCTGTGCTTCGCGGCGCGAGAGCACCCACAGGTCGTCCTCGCGGCCGTGCATGCTGAACTCGAACGACTCGCCGACCTTCGGCGTCGTGTCGAACTGATCGATCGCGATCACGCCTTGCACGCGCGGGCCGAGCTCGACGAACACGTCCTTGCCCGAGATGCCGACGATCGTGCCGCGCTTCAACTTCGAGCCCGACGCGCCGGCGTTCGCGCTCCCGGACTTCGCGCCCCCGGATTTTGAGTTAGCGGGGGCGCCGTCACCGATCTCTTGCAGATTGACTCCCTCGAGCGCCGCCTCGATCTCCGACGACAACGGATCCTTGTCCTTGCGACTCATCCCTGACCTATGGCCGTTCCCTTCTGTTCCACGAATCTGTTCCGCGCTCGTGCCGTGCGCCGGCATTCCGACCTTGTGTGAAAGGCGCGAACTAGTCTATCGCCGCTAACGCGCGTTCTCCTTGCGCGTCACGACGGTCGTGCTGGCTTGGGCCGCAGCCCACATCACGATCTCGCCCACGTTGACGTGCGGCGGGCGCGTGATCGCCCAGACGATCGCCTCCGCGACGTCCTCGGGCCGTAGCGGCTCGAGCCCGGTGTACACCGCCTTGGCCCGATCCAGATCGCCGCGCATGCGCACTTGGCTGAACTCGGTCCCGCCGACGAGCCCCGGATCGACGGTCGTGAACCGCAGGCCGCTGCCCGCCAGGTCGAGGCGCAGCGCTTCGTACACCGCGCGCACGGCGTGCTTCGAGGCGCAGTACACCGCG
>JANLUN010000323.1:0-2373 GCA_031363505.1 Planctomycetota bacterium
CCCGGCAAGCAGCGCCTGGAACGCGATCGCGTCCTTCTGAATGTAACGCCATCGAATGATGTCGAGGTAGCCGCCGTGCTGCGGATTGAAGTACTCGTCGAAGCGTTTGGCTTCGATCGACTCGGCGTCCCACTTCGCGAGTCGATACGGACCGAGCCCCACCCACTCTCGATTGTGCGGGTTCGTGTTGACGTACTGGCCTTGTTCCTTCGCACTCGGCTTCCACGACGCGTCGGCGGCGCGCTTCGCTTGCCCTTGCGCGTTGTCGGGATCGGCGAGGTCGTACAGGTGCGACGGCAGGATGAACATGTCGCCCAGGCTCTGGAGCGCCAGGCTGTACTGCGCGCCATAGAAGAACCGCACGGTGCGCTCGTCGAGCAGCTTCGCGCGCACGATCTTCTGGAACTGCTGTCGCTTGTCGCCACATTTGACGTCCGGGTTTCCGTACACGCTCCAGCTGAAGAGCACGTCGCGCGCATCGAACGGATGGCCGTCGTGCCACTTCACGCCGCTGCGCAGGTGGAAGGTCAGCACCGTGCCGCGCTCGACGCGCTCCGTGTCCTTCTTCGCGACGCGGCGCACCTCCGCGTCCCCCGGTTGCGTCGACAGCGGCTTCACGCGCCAAGCATCGCCGTCGTCCTCCACCGACCCAAACACGCAGTTCGCGTCGTTCTCGCCGCGCCCGCCGACGAGCACCAGCGTGTCCTCGACGTCGTAACGCGCGGCGAGGTTCGGACGGAAGTCGTGCATCTCCCAGTCCTGGAGGAGCAGCGTCTCGTTCAGCTCGTACAGGATGCGGCGCACGATGGCCGAGTTGTCGATCGTGTAGCACAGGCTCTCCGGCATCGCCTCGAGGTGCACGATCGCGCGGCCGCCGAACGCGGCCTCGGGGAGCGGCGGCCGGGTTCCATCGGAACGGGCGCGCCGAGCGGGATGGAACTCGTCGACCGCGGCCGGACCCGGCCCGAAGGCCGGCTCCTCGACGCTTCTCGCCGCCAGGGCGACAGCGATCGCGAGCGCAGCGAGCAGGTTCCGTGCGTCCATGGTCGTGTGCGGCAGCGCACCGTTCGCGCGCTGCCTCGACTACCCCTCCGAAGGGTCCGGGCAACCCGCGAATCGTTCGCGCACCTTAGGTCTTCGCGCGCGCTCGGGTCAAGCTCGCATCGCCCGGTGGCACGCGGCATCGCGACTGCTAACCTGCGCCGCATGATCCACGGCAGCGGCGATCGACGCGTGCGAACGATCGCCGTGCTCGCGCTCGCCGTGGCGTTCGCGGCCCTCGCGCTGCGCGCCGTCTCGAACACGGCACTCGCGCGCGCCGACTTCAGCTGGGTGAACTCGGCCGAGGTCACGTCGCTCGATCCCGCGACGACCACCGGCATCCCCGAGGGCCGCGTGCTGCGCTTCCTGTTCGAGGGGCTGTGCGTCAAGGATCCGTTCACGCTCGCGCCGCGGCCAGGCGTCGCGGAGTCGTGGGACGCGTCGGAGGGCGGCCTTCAGTACACGTTTCATCTGCGCGCCGACGCGCGGTGGACGAATGGCGATCCGGTGACCGCGCACGACTTTGCCGCGAGCTTCGAGCGGCTCCTCGACCCACGCACGGGAGCGGAGTACGCGTATCAACTCTGGTGCGTGCGCGGTGCGCGCGCGTTCACGAACGAGGTGGACACGCAGGGCACGCCGGTGCACGGCTTCGACACGGTCTCGATCCGCGCGCTCGATGCGCGCACGCTGGAGATCGAGCTCGAACACCCGGTGCCGTACTTCCTCGACCTATGCGCCTCGTGCGCGCTCATGCCGGTGCACGTCGCCAGCATCCGAGCGCTGGAGCAGCGCGCGCCCGACACGTGGTACGTCGACTGGATGAGGCCCGAGAACCTCGTGACGAACGGCCCGTACCGGATCGCGGAGCGCCGCATCAACGACCGCATCCGGTTCGTGAAGCACGGCTTGTATTGGGACCGCGAGAACGTCGCGTTCAACACCGTCGACTGTCTCACGGTCGAGCACACCGGAACGCGGCTCAACCTGTATCTCTCGGGCGAGGTCGGTTGGGTCGACGGCGTCCCCGGCGGCCTGCTCCTCCCGCTGCGCGAGCGCGAGGACATGAACCCGGCGCCGTACCTCGCCACCGCGTTCTATCGCTTCAACGTCACGCGTCCGCCGTTCGACGATCCGCGTGTGCGGCGCGCGCTCGCACTGTGCGTCGACCGGCGTGCGATCACCGAGAACATCACGCGCGCGGGCGAGATCCCGACGTTCTCGTTCGTGCCGCCGGGCCTCGTCGGTTACTCCGGTGCTTCGATGAGACACGCGCGGGAGTCGACGTACGAGGACTCGTTCGCGCGCGACGTCGTCGAAGCGCGCGCGCTG
>JANLUN010000341.1:0-3677 GCA_031363505.1 Planctomycetota bacterium
GGCAAGCTCACGATCGAGGGTGAGGAGCTGGAGTACCGATATTACTCGCCCGCGCTGACGACGGACCCGGCGCCATTCCTGCTCGTGCTCCCGATTCTCGCGGGCGGCGAATCGATCACCGACCGCGTCTGTCGTTCGCTCGCGCGCCGCGGGATCGCGGCCGGTTCGATCGAGCGACGCTGGCGCATCTTCAAGGATCGCGACACGATCGAGCAGCTCGAGGAGAAGCTGATCGTCGTCGTGCGGCAGCACCGCGCATTCGTGAACTGGATCGGCGACAGGCCGGAGATCGATGGCGAGCGCATGGGCTGTTTCGGACTGTCGCTCGGCGGCATGCTCGCGACCGTGTTGACCGCGGTGGAACCGCGCTTGGATTGTGCGGTCATCTGCCTCGCCGGCGGGGATTTCAGTCGGCTTGCGCTGGAAGCGGACGAGATCAAGCTCGAGCGTTGGGTCAAACAGCGTTGCGAGGACGACGGCATCACGCCGAAAGAACTCCAGCAGCAGATTCGCGCGCGCTTCGACTTCGATCCGCTTCGCTTCGCGCCCGCGATCGACTCGCATCGCGTGCTGTACGTCACGGCGCGCTTCGACGGCGTCGTCCCCGAGCACAGCCGCGAAGTGCTGTGGCAAGCGCTCGGGCGGCCGGAGCGCATCGACGTGCCGTTCGGACACTACACGACGATCTTCGCGCTCGAGTGGATCGTGTCGCGCGCGGCGACCTTCGCGACCGCCCGTCTCGACGAGTCTCACCCGCCGGCCGTGAACGTCGCGCTCGGACGCTGACGAGCGGCGTCATCTCGCTCGACTCGCGTCTTTCGTGCGCGTTCGTTGGCGCGACTCGCGGCGGTCCTGCGCCACTCGCGCGTTGTCGGGCGCTACTTGAGGCTGTAGTGCGAGAGCAGCGCGAGATCCTCGAGCCGCATGACGATGCACCAACCCGCATCCTGACCGACGCACAGCGTGCGCTCGTAGTCGTAGTACGCAAGATCGTAATCCCACGGCGGAACCAAGTAGCCCAGCTCGTCGTTTGCGAGCCCGATGATCATCGTCGGCGATGAGTCCACGGCGCGCTTGATGCGCAGTCCCAAGTCGGGAGAGATCTCGCCGGGCACAGTGGCGATCGCGAGATCACCGACCTTCCACAAGTTCACTTCGCTCTCGAGATATCCCGAGCCGTACATCTTGCGGTTGACGACGCCGGTGAAGCGGAGCAAGTCGTAGCGCCAGTTCTCGTTGTCGAGGTAGACGAGCGAGTGCCACGCCTCGAGCGCGGGCGCTGCGTCATAGCGCGCGATCGAACGCACGGCCGTGAGCGCTTCGGACGCGAGCCGCTGACCGACGCGTTCGGCCGCTCCCCAACCAGCCTTGTCATCCGGCGCGATCCCTTTTCGATCGGGCGAAACGAGCGCTCCGAGCGCGCCCGACACGTAGATCCCGACGCCGCCGAGCTCGCGTTCGAGAGCAGTTACGGTGTGTCCGGGGAAGTCCGCGGTGATCTTGTGGTTCTTGCGTTTGACGGCTTCGGGATGACATCCGAGTTCGACGAGCGTCGCGATGGTCGGGCCGCCGCCCGCCACGCGCGCGTGGAGGACGACGATCTCGGGATCGACGTTTCCCGGACGGCTCGCGTTCTTGATGAAGCCGCGCGGATCGAACGCGACCTTCGCCGCGCCGAGCTCCGCGGGCCGCGCATTCGAGCGCGCCTCCGCGATCGCCGCGAGGACTCCCGCGTGCACCTGTTTCATGTACGCGGGATCGGATCCGGACTTGAGCGCCGGGACGCCCCACAGTCCCATCGTGTCCGGACTGTGATGGTTGTGCGTCGATGCGACGACGACGTGACGAGGATCGATGTCGGTGATCGCTTGCTGCATCGCCTGGACTTCGGGACGCATCAGGCCGACGAGGTCGACCGAGACGAGCACGAGTTCGAGCTCACCCCGCCGCAGCACGAGAGCGCGCGCATAGAGCGGATCGTGAACCCCGTCGCTCTCGCGCATCGTGTCGAATCCGCCCATGTACATGTCGTGATCGGGCGTGATGTCGACGGCTGCAGCGCCCGCGAGGAACTCACCCTCTGCGGAGCGCGCTGAGTAGACCGGCAGCTTGCCCGGCACCGACTCGCGCAAGGCGGCACAGCCGTTCGCGAAGACGACGAGCAGAACGACGAGAAGGAGCGGACGCATGGGTGGGGATTCTCCTGTCGGCCAGGCGGAGCGATTGTCTGAAACGCAGCGATGCCCTGTCGGTGATTTCGCTCACTTGACCCTCGCGAAAGTCGCGCAGACAATCCCGTCCCATCCAAACCGGCCTGCTCGCTCGCTTCGCCGGGATGGATGCTTGCGCTCGAATTCGGGGTAGGTCGGCCTTGGGAGAAGCACGACAACCGAACGTGACGGCGAAATCGTCGGATCGATCGAACGATCCGCGATTGCGCGCTCATGTCCGTGATCACCCCCGCGACCACCCCCGCGACCACACGGACTGGCCGGTCACCGAGCACATCGTCCAGCGCCGCGTCGATCGACGTGCGTGCTGTTCGCCCGAGAGATCTCGGGCAACTTGATCGCGAGCGAAGGAGAGCGCTCATGCGTAAGAAAGTATCGGGGTTCGTGACCGTTCGGGCGATCAGCGGGACGCACGTCGTCTTCCTGGCGCTCAATATGAAGAAGGCGCACGCGAACGGCTTGATGGGGTTCGCGATTCAACGCACCGACTTGACGGAGGACGAGACGGCGTGGCTCCGCGGCAACAAGACGTTCGCGGCCACGCGTCCGTCGACGGGCATCGAGGACGTGATCAGCCACGAGCATCCTTTTCAGGCGTTCCAATGGGCGGACTACACGGTCAAGCCCGGATATCGCTATCGCTACCGCGTGATCCCGATGTACGGGACGCCGGGCGCGCTGACGGAGAAGGCCGCGACCACCGTCGCGATCGACGCCGAGCCGCTGACGGATGCCAAGCACGACGTGCACTTCAACCGCGGCGCGATCGCGTCGCAAGCGTTCGCGAAGCGCTTTCCGAACCTGACGCTCGACCAAGCGGGAGCGCCCGCCTACGCGTGGCTCGCGCGAGATCTGCTGCCCGCGTTGCTCGCGTTCATCGCGCGCGCGAAGGACAGCACGTACAGCCTGCGCGCCGCGATCTACGAGATGAGATGGCCCGAGGTGCTGGCCGCGTTCAAAGCCGCGAAGAACGCCGGCGCGGACGTGAAGATCATCTACCACGGGAAGGACGACGACACGGGCAACTCGAACGATCCGGCGATCGACGAAGCCAAGATCCGCGGGCTGTGCATACGGCGCGAGAACGCGAAGCTGATGCACAACAAGTTCATCGTGCTCAGCAAGTCCGGCAAGCCGGTATCGGTGTGGACGGGCTCGACGAATCTGAGCCGCAACGCGGTGTTCGGTCAGTTGAACGTGGGCCACGCCATCCACGACCGCGCGCTGGCGCAGAGTTTCTTGGACTACTGGACCGAGCTGAAGGGCGATCCTGTGTCGGACGACCTGAAGGATTGGACGGAGGCGAACAATCCGCTGCCGCCGGCGACGGATACCGACGCGCTGACGCCGGTGTTCTCACCGCACCGCGGCCGAAGCGTGTTCGATTGGTGGATCGAGCTCGCCGGTACGCCCGGAAAGCCGCTGTTCATGACGTTCCCGTTCGGG
>JANLUN010000348.1:0-2241 GCA_031363505.1 Planctomycetota bacterium
CACCCAGGCCCACGTCGCGCACGCCGATTCGATTCTCGATGCGAGCTGCGACATCGCGGGGGTCAAAAGAATACGAGCCGCTCGCGGCGTGCGCGAACGGCCCGTCGTCGTTCGGTCTGCCGGCCCGAGATCACCGCTCGAGGCGATCTCGGTCCGGCGCGTCGTTACTGATTGTCGTCCGGGAGTCCGGATGGCGCGCCCGGCCGCGGGTCGCCGTACACGCTGTTCGGCAGCAAGTCGGCGTTCGTCTGCGAGCAGAACTCGAACGGCAGCTCCGCCGCGGCGCGGTTGCCCCAGTGCTCGACGAGCACTGCGTACACCGCGGGGTCGACGATCGTCTCGGCGGTCGAGTGAGCGAACAAGCCGTTGACGCTGAACCATCCGGCATCACGCCCCTGCCAACCGAAGATCTCGTCGGGGTCGTCGATCGGTCCCCCCACGTTGTGGAGGAAGCTCTGCGCGAAGGCCCCGCTGATCTCGATGAGACGCGGCTTCGCCCAGCAGTAGAACTCGTGTCCGATCGAGAACGCGTTCTCGTTGTCGTCGAACATGCGGATGCCGATCTCCGTCCCGCCATTCGAGTTGAACGCGGTTCCTCCGGACAGCGCTATGAGAATGAGGTCGGAGTGGAAGTCCGTGGTTTCGCCCAGGAAGCGCGGGATGTAGAGCTCGTCCGGCGCTTCCTCGTACTCGGTCAAACCGTCGAGGTCGAGAACACCGTCGTGGTCCTCGTCGTTGAGCGACCCTTCGAGCCCGATCCCCTTGAACGACACGGCGTTGATCGCGTACTGCGCCTGGAACATGCCGTCGAGGAACAAGAGGTCGCCGATGAGGTGGTTGAAGACCGTGGGCGTCGCGCCCGCCCCCGGACCCGACTTCGCGTACGCGTACGCGTATCCGCGCTGGTTCGGTCCCACGGCAAAGTTCGTCACGAACGTCAGCGTGTCGCACGGCGTGAGGAAGAACGTGCGGTTCTCCTCGAGGCACGTCCCTTCCTTGATGAAGATGAACTCGACGTAGGTTCCTTGCGAGTTACAGCAAGCGTCCGTGATCGTGTACATCGTCTGCTCGCCCGTCCGAGTGCTGAACTCAGGGAAGAGCAGGAGACTTCCGCACTGCAAGCGGTTGCGCTCGAAGCACGTGATCGGCGGCTCGTTGACCTCGACGCAGCCCTCGTCCGTACAACCGCAACTGTTCTGGACGCGGAAGCAGAACGTGTCCTCTTCCGGGAAGTTCGCGCCGGGCGTGTACGTGATGGTCCCGTTCGGGTTCACGACCGCTTGTCCGAACGCGGGCGGCGACACGATCGTCAACGTCGAAGCGACGAGCGTGCATCCTTGTCCCGGCGTCGCGCCGTCGAGAACGGGGATGTTCGCGATCGGGGCGCTGCTCGCCGGATCCTTGATGACCTTGCGGTCGAGGACGCGCGGCGCGGGCTTCACTTGGATCGTGACCGTCGCCGGCAATGACACGCATCCGGAGCTGTCTTTCACGGTGTAGGTGAAGCTGTCGGGTCCGATGTGGTCCGGGTCGTTGTGGCTGTAGACGACTCGACAGTTGCCGCACGGTGCATTCCCGTTGCAGCCCGCGCTGGGCACGGCCACGCCGAAGTCAGGCGGATCGACGATCGTGATGCTTCCGCAGTTGATGACGCCGCACGACTCTTGACCCGAGTCGTTCGCGAGCACGTTGATCGACACCGAGTGGAGCTGGCAGACCTCGTTGTTCGGATCGGGCAGAGCGATCGGGGCACACACGCGGATCGTAACGACCGCCGTGTCCTTGCATCCGCGGCTGTCGGTGATGCTGTACGTGAAGCTGTCCGGGCCTACGTATCCGTTCGCCGGCGTGTAGCGCACGCAGTTCGACGTGCAACCGCCGTTGACCACGCTCCCGCAAGCGGTATTCAGCGCGAGGGTGCCGTGATCGGGTTGGTCGGTGATCACGACGCTGTTGCACACGATCGTCGTCGTCGCCGCCGGCACGTCGTTGGACAAGATGCCGATCACGACCGGCGAGTTACGGCACGTCGACACGTTGTCGTTCACGGCGTTCGGCGGTGCATTGACGGTGATCGCCACCGTCGCAGGGCTCGACGTGCAGCCGTTGCTGTCGTTCACCGTGTACTGGAACGAGTCCGGGCCGTTGTATCCGGCCGTCGGCGTGTAGCGCACGCAGCTCGAGTTGCATCCACCGTTGGGCGCGCCGCCGCAAGCGATGTTGAGCGCGACCGTTCCGTGA
>JANLUN010000423.1:0-5399 GCA_031363505.1 Planctomycetota bacterium
CCTAGTCCGAGGAGCGCGCGCGCCTTGGCTTCGTCCAAGCTCTCGGGGTTGCATTCCGCGGTGACCTCGACCGCGCTGTCGCGAAAGCCGGTGCACGCGTGCAGTCCGTCGAGCAAGAGCTCGAGCTCGGGGATGCTGAGCAGCGACGGCGTGCCGCCACCTAAGTAGACCGTGTGCGGATGCCACGGTGCGCGTGCGCGAGCTTCGCGCAGGATCGCGTCGATCAACGCACCGCGATCATGGCCCTCGGCCGCTACCGAGAAGAAGTCGCAGTAGTGACACTTCGCGGCGCAGAACGGGAGATGCACGTACAGCGGAGTCCCGTCCTGCGCGCGCTCCGCACGATCGCCATCCCCGACGCCAGGCGGGGGCCCCGCCCGGGGTCTTGCCATGTCATTCCTCGCTCATGACTCCGTAGAGCTTGCGCAGCGCTTCTTGTTCGATCTGCCGCACGCGCTCACGAGTCAAACCAACGACCTTGCCGATCTCCTTCAGCGTCATCGTCTCACCGGTCGTGGAACCGAGGCCGTAGCGCAAGCGCAAGATCGTCGCTTCGCGCTCGTCGATGACGTCGAGGAGCTCTCCCAGCTTAGCGATCAAGTCCGCGTTCAGCATCTGCTCGTCGGGAGCTTGCGACGTCGAATCCTCGACCTTGTCCTGTCCGGCGGAGAGGACGTCGAGCGATACCTGCGGCCCCATGCCCGACACGGTGATCGTGCGTTTGAGCAGCGGCCAGTTCTCCTCAGGAATACCGAGCTCCTCGGCGACTTCCTCAACCGTCGGGGCCCGTCCGAGGAGATACGCCAGCTCTTGACTGACGACTCGCCAACGCGAGATCAGCTCCGACATGTAACTCGGAACGCGCACAGGTTTGACGGTGTTCGTCAGCGCGCGACGGATCGCTTGCTTGATCCACCACGTTCCATAAGTGGAGAAGCGGCAGCCCGCATCGGGATCGTATTTCTCCGCGGCCTTCATCAGGCCGATGTTTCCTTCCGCGATCAGGTCCTGTAGGGACAGGCCGCGGTCCGTGTACATCTTCGCGACGGAGACGACGAGCCGAAGGTTGGCTCGGATCATGTGCTCGCGCGCTTGGAGGTCTCCGCTCTTGATGCGTTTGCCGAGAGCGAGCTCCTCCTCTGCGCTCAGCAACGGAACTTCGTTGATCTCCTGCAGGTACGTTTCCAGGCAGCGTTCGGCAGAAATGGCAAGTCTCCGGTCTGGGGTTCGATCGAGGACACGGCCCGCCTGGGCGTGATCTCCCCTCCCATCGACTGGCCAGAATGCCGACCTTGAGCAACGCGCTCGGCGATCAGAGGAGCTCTGTGCTCATATTCCGAGTGCACAGCGAGTGGAACGGATGACCCATCGCGGCAGTCATTTCGGTACGATTCGCGGCCTGAGCGAGATCGCTGCACACCCGCTATGACCGAAGCCTCCCTGGAAGAGATCGTCCCCGAGAAGGCTTTCGCCAGCGTCCTCGAGCACCAGTCGGAAATGCTGTTCCGACTCGCGAACACGCTTCTCGGTCGTCCCGACGCCGATTGGAGCCGCAACGAGTTTTTCCAACTCATCAGCGAAACGGACACGCTCGAAGCGCTCCTCGACGACTACGGCGCGCGACACAATCGGACCTACGCTTTCTTTCGCGAGATCGTGGCGTCGCTGCGCGGTCTAGCGCTCGCCGGATTCAGCATCGCCCATCTGGAACGCCGCATCGAGAGCTACGGCACCGTGCTTTCGGTCCGGGATTCGGACCAAGCCATCGCTTCGATTCGGAAGACGAAGACCTTCTTGGGGGATCGCCAGCGCGCGCTTCTCGCGGCGTCACGGGACGAGGCGCGTGCGTTGGGTCTCCGGATCACGTCCGAGAGCTTTCCTGAAAACCGCTACAGCGCCGATGCTCCGCGGCGCACGTTGCCCCGCAACATGGGACAGGTCGATCTCGAGGACGACGAGCAACGAGTCGCCGAGGTCGCGTCGAAGTTCCTGCAAGCGTGCGGCATGTTCGAAGAGATCGGCGTGCGCAGGATTCAGGAGGAGTCGGAGCGCGAGGCGTACTTGCGCCGCAGTTGCTCGGAGGAACAGGCGCGCGTCTACGAAGCGACGGTTCACAACCTGCAATCCGCGTACGACACGCACGTCAAGAACACGGTCATCGAAGCTCGCGACAGCCGACTGTCGAAGCTGCGCGGACATGTGTCGGCCGCGTTGCACTTGCTCGAAGCGGTGACTCATCTCAC
Source organism: Planctomycetota bacterium (assembly GCA_031363505.1). GTDB lineage: Bacteria > Planctomycetota > UBA1135 > UBA1135 > JANLUN01. The sequence continues at coordinate 2,244 of JANLUN010000423.1, forward strand.
GCATTTCGTCGAGCGACACGAGAGTGGCTCGAGGAACGAGATGGTCGAGCGCAGGCTGTCGGCGATCGTTGCGCGCGCCGAGGTGCGGGAGATCACGCTCAATCACCTGCTCTTCTGGGCTGCGCAATTCATGCGGCGTGGGCGCGCGCTCGCGGAAGACCTGCTGCCGAGCTACACGAACGTTCAAGAGCTCGAGGTCGAGCTCCCTGAAGATGTCACGTTGCACGCACGGCCCGCGGCGTTGATCGTGGGCATCGTGAATCGCTACGGCACACCGGTGGAGATGCAGATCGAAGGCCAGACCTGCAATGCGGCGTCGATCCTCGAATTGATGGTGACCGTGGGCTCACATCCGAGAGCGCGTCGCTACCTGTTCCGCGGCGACGAGAACCCGCTGCGCGACATCCAGCTGCTGTTTCAGAGCAGTCTCGGCGAAGCCGGCATCCACAAGTTGCCGCCCGCGCTGTCGTACCTACGCAACAACGGTTGAGCGTCGGTTCGTGAAGCGCGCTGGGCGAGCGGTCCAGGCCGGCGCCGCGTTCGAGTCGCGCGCACCTCGGCGGTCACGTGACACCTCGGTGTGTGCGAGAGGCGTCAGACGCCGAGGAAGAGTCGGTCGGCGAGCACGGTCGGAAGGCCCGCGCTGCGGATGCGCCGCGCTTCCTCTTCGATGTCGTACGCGACACGCTTGATCCACGCGCGATCGAGCTCGGAGTCGTACACGGCATACGCCGCTCGCGGGTCTTCGTCGCGCGGTTGTCCGACGCTGCCGACGTTGATCAACGCACGTGCTGATTCGGACAGATCGATCTCCGGATCGATCGTGTAGGCGGTGCGAAGTGGGTCGTCCTTCAGTCGCATCAATGTCACGGGCACGTGAGTGTGGCCCACGAAGCACACCGGCAGCACCATCGCGTCGAGTGATGGGTCCGCGTCGGTCGTGCTCTGGATGTAGTCGAAGAGTTCCGGGCGGAAGTACGTACCGTGCCCGACGCTGCAGTGATCGAGATTCGCGATCATCGGCAACGACGCGAGCCATTCACAATCGGTTTCGCTCACGACGCTTTGCGTCCAGCGCACCGCGTCACGCGCGTAGTTGTTGAAGTAGCGGACATCGATCTCGCCGACGCACGCAGCGTCATGATTGCCTTTGACGACGACCGCGCCGATGTCGCGGACGAGCGCGATGCACTCACGCGGCGCGGCCCCGTAACCGACGACATCGCCGACGCTGATGACGCGATCGACACGCTCGGTTTGAAGCCGATCGAGCACCGCGCGCAACGCCGACAGATTGGCGTGGATGTCTCCGAGGATTCCGTATCTCATGCGCGGCGATTGCTGAGGACTTGTAGGAGCAGCGCGGCGGCGAGCCAAGCAAGGATCGGCACGAACTCAAGCACGGGTGCAGCCCAGTCGTCGGTTATCGGTGTGGGAAACGTGTGTTCGGCAGCTCGCAGAAGCGCGATCGGTGCGAACGCTGTGGGAGCGAGTGCCGGTAGCGCGCAGGCCATCGCAATCAGGAATATGGGTCGCACGCTCGGAGCGACCGGCGCGTGGTGGATGGCTAGCGCCATCGCCGCGATGTGCAGGATGGAGATCGAGAGCGCCGGGACGAAGGCATTCCAAGCAACGTGCGGCGCTTCGAGCCCCGGCAACATATGGAATGTCAGAACGACTAGCGCACTCGCGACCGCCGCGGGCACCGCAATCGTCGCGGACACGATCGACACGCGAAGTGTTCCTGGGGCGCTCGCGAGCGCGGTGTGAAGCTTTCCGGCCGCGACCATTCCCGCCGTCGATCCCAAGAGGATACCCCACAATGCAACTTCGTAAATATCACCGCTGCGTCGAGTGTCTCGTGAGCTGATCCCAGCGGAGAACACGGGTGCAAGGATCGGCCAGGCCAGCGCGAACGCTAGACCGCACAGGCAAATTGGATTCGCTCGTGCGAGGCAGACACTGACCGAGCGAGCGAGGATCGTAGCCACTGCGGAGGACTTTCTACGGGCCCGCAGCGGGCACGTCTAGTTCACTGCAGCGTTTGCGAGCGGCGCCTCGTCACTGGAGTCAAGGGTTCGAATACGTCAGACTCGGTCCAGGAGCCGCACGGCACGCGGGTGGGCAGCCTGGCGCGGCAGAGCAAGGAGCGCAACAAGATGGAACGTCGACTGGGTCGAGGCCTGGGTTCTTTGATTGGCGTCACCGGGCCACTTGAGAATAATTTAGGGGCAATTAGGGTTCCAATTCACGCACTTCGGCCCAACCCTCGTCAACCCCGCAAGACCTTCGGCGCGGAGGCGCTGGACGAACTCGTTCAGAGCGTCAAGCAACACGGAATCCTCCAGCCGATCGTCGTTCGCCCGTCGGGAGAGTCGTACGAGATCATCGCGGGAGAGCGGCGCTGGCGAGCGGCACAGCTCGCCAAGCTCATCGAGGTTCCCGTGGTCGTGCGTCAGGGTGTTTCCGACGCAGAGATGCTCGAACTCGCGCTCGTTGAGAATGTCCAGCGCGACGACTTGGATGCGATCGAGCGCGCGGAGGGCTTTCGCGCTCTCATGGCGTCGCTGGGGCTGACGCAGGAGCAGGTTGCCCAGAAGGTGGGTCTTCGTCGCGCGACGGTCACCAACCACTTGCGCCTGCTCGACTTGCCGACGCCCGTGCAGGATAGCGTGCGGCAGGGATTGATCTCGATGGGGCACGCTCGAGCGCTGCTGGGGGCAACCGATTCGGCATCAGCGATCGACCTCATGCAGCGGGTCGTTCGACAGGGGCTTTCCGTCCGGCAGATTGAAGAGGCGGTGAGAAAGAAGCCGAAGGCTCGCGATGTCAAGCCCCCCAAGACTCCAGGATCTGCGTGGATCACCGAGCTGGAAGCGCGCCTCCGCGGGCGGCTGGGCACCAAGGTCGAACTGCGGAATAGGGCTCAGTACCGCGGGGAGATCACCATCCACTACTTCGGGCGTGAGGATCTCGAGCGTCTCGTTGCCGTCCTCGCGCCGCAGTCGACGCTCTAGTTCCCCCGCTGGACCCCGAATGTTCCACGTGGAACATTCGGGCGGCGAATAGCGGTCAGAGCGCCTCGGCGGACTGAACGACCACCGGATCCGTCGGGCGGGTGGTGCCTTCCACAACCGAGCCGATGATGATGCGCGC
>JANLUN010000452.1:0-5892 GCA_031363505.1 Planctomycetota bacterium
AGTACATGCCGATCACGTTCGCGTGCATGCTCGCTTCGACGCTCGCGCTTGCCGGCATCCCGCTGTTCTCGGGTTTCTATTCGAAGGACCGGATCATCATGGCCGCGTTCCAGCGAACGCTGGAGCACTTCTCGGGCGCGAACCTCTTCGCCGCGATCGCGTTGCCGACGGCGGCGCTGCTCACCGCGTTCTACATGTTCCGGCTGATCTTCATGACATTCTTCGGTGAGTACCGAGGGGCTGCGGGGGGACACGCGGCCCACGGTCACGCCGGTCATGACGCCGGACACGCGCACGACGAGCACAAGCACGATACGCACGGGCATGCGGCATCTGGCCATGACGCCCACGGCCATGACGATCACGCTCACGCCGCTCACGGACATGACGCTCACGCGCACACGCCGCACGAGTCGCCGTGGCCGATGACGACGGCGCTCGTCTGCCTCGCGCTGCTCGGCGTGCTCGGCGGACACTTCTGGCTCGCGACGCCGGGCGATGTGCTCGCGAACCACACCGAGCCTTGGTTCACCAGGGTGATGTCGCTCGAGCGCGCGTACGGTGGACTTGTCGCCGAGCCGCACATGGACGAGCACGCGCAGCACATCGAGCACCAAGCGCACACGATGGCGGTGTCCGTGTCGCTCGGCGTGGCGGCGGCCGGCATCCTGCTCGCGTTCCTCTTGTACTACGCGAAGAAGATCGATCCGGCGCGCATCGCCGCCAGTCTCGGCGAGATCTATCACACCGTCGCGAACAAGTACTACGTCGACGAGTTCGTCAACGCGACCGTGATCCGACTCGTGATGACGCTGGCCAGCGTGCAGAAGTGGATCGACGAGAAGATCGTCGACGGCTTCGTGAACGGCGTCGGCTTCGTGAACAAGCAAGTCGGCTTCCTCTCCGCTTGGTTCGACCGCACGTTCGTCGACGGCGCCGTCAACGGCATCGGTCAGACGACGCAGATCTTCGGTTCACTCGCACGCCTGCTTCAGACAGGACGCATTCAGCAGTACGTGTCCTACGCCGTTGCCGGCGGCCTCGCTGCCGCCGCCTGGCTGATCCTGAGCTGACCCTCTCGCTCCCCCGCGCCTATGGAATCCCACATCCTCTCCTGGATCGTCTTCGTGCCGCTGATCGGCATGGCGGTGATCCTGTGCCTCGGCAAGCAGTCGATCACAGCGATCAAGGGCGTCGCGCTGGTGGCGACGTTCATCCCGCTCGTGCTCGCGACGATCGTGTACTTCGGGATGTTCGACACGACGAGCGCCGAGTACCAGCTCGTCGAACGCTTCGACTGGATCCCCGGGATCTCCGCGCAGTACTTCGTCGGCATCGATGGACTGTCGCTTCCGCTCGTCTGGCTCACGACGCTGCTCCTCTTCGTCGCCGTGCCTGCGAGCTTCAACATCGAGAAGGCGCAGAAGGCGTACTACGCCCTGCTCATGCTGCTCGAAGTCGGAATCGCGGGCGTGTTCGTCTCGCTCGACTACTTCCTCTTCTACGTGTTCTGGGAAATCATGCTCCTGCCGATGTACTTCCTCATCGGCATCTGGGGCGGACCGCGGCGTGAGTACGCGGCGATCAAGTTCTTCCTCTACACGCTGGCCGGTTCGGTGTTGATGCTCGTCGCGGTGGTCGCGCTGCGCATCTCGGCCGGCTCGTTCTCGATCCCCGACCTCGTCAACTTGGCGAGCGCTGGCCAACTCACCGGCGCCAACCTGCCGTTCGGCGGCATGTTGATCGGGATGAAGTTCACGACGTGGGTGTTCTGGTTCCTGTTCATCGCGTTCGCGATCAAGGTGCCGGTCTTCCCGTTCCACACGTGGCTCCCCGACGCGCACGTGCAGGCGCCGACGCCGATCTCGGTGATCCTCGCGGGCATCCTGCTGAAGCTCGGCGGCTACGGCATGCTGCGCGCGTGCTTCCCGCTCGTCCCCGAAGCGTTCCACACCTTCGCGTTCACGCTCGGAGTGCTGGGCGTGATCAGCATCGTGTACGGCGCATTCGTCGCGCTCGGGCAGACGGACTTCAAGCGCCTCGTCGCGTACAGCTCCGTCAGCCACATGGGCTACGTCTTGCTCGGGTTCGCAGCGCTGACCGAGTGGGGCATGAACGGCGCCGCGCTGCAGATGTTCAACCACGGGACCTCTTCAGCCGCCTGCTTCCTCGTGGTGGGCGTGATCTACGATCGCGCGCACCACCGCGACTTGAACGGATTCGGCGGGATGTCGCAGGTGATGCCGCGCTACTGGGCGCTGACGACGCTAGCCTTCTTCGCCTCGCTGGGACTGCCGGGCCTCGCGGGCTTCATCTCGGAGTTCATGACGCTGTACGGCGCGTACCAGTCGGACGACCCGCGCTTCCGTGTGCTCGTGCTGATCTCGGTGATCGGCATCGTGCTCACCGCGGCGTATCTGCTCTGGGCCATGCAGCGCGTGTTCCTCGGCAAGCTCAACGAGAAGTACAAGGACTTCTCCGACATCAGCTTCCGCGAAATCTTCTCGCAGGCGCCGCTGCTGTTCCTGTGCGTCCTCCTCGGCGTCTTCCCGTTCCTCCTCCTCGATTGGATGGAGGTGAGCGTGAAGGGCCTCGTCACGATGCTCAGCGCCGCCGCCGGCAACAGTTGAGACGGAACTCCCCGATCCCGTGAACCCCTACCTCGAGCAACTCGGCGCGATCGCACCCGAGCTCGCCCTCACGGCGACGTGCCTCGTCGTCCTGACGCAGGACTTGATCCAGAAGGGTAAGGCGTCGTCGCAAGTCGCGGTCACGACGCTGATCGGACTCGCGATCACGAGCTTTCTCTTGTTCGCGCAGTGGAGCGAGCCGGCGCGCACCGTCTTCGGCATGGTCGTCGTCGACCGCTTCGCGAGCTTCTTCAAGCTCTTCACCGTGGGCGCGCTGATCGCGGTCGTGATCTTCGTGCTGTGCGATCGGCGCGAGCGCAAGGTCGGAATCGGCGAGTACTACTTCCTGCTCCTCGGTGCTGCGATCGGCATCTTCTTCATGGTCGGCACGAACAACTTGCTGCTCATGATGCTCGGCCTCGAGCTCTTGAGCCTCGCAAGTTACGCGCTGGCAGGCTTCCACAAGGGCAACCGCAAGTCGGCCGAAGCGTCGATGAAGTACGTCATCTTCGGCGGACTCTCGGCCGGCGTGATGCTCTACGGCATCAGCATCCTCTATGGACTCACGGGCACGATCGACCTTGGGTTGATGGGTCGCTCGGCATCCGGCGGGCTCAGCTCGAACCTCGCGATGCAGATGATCGCGAGTCCGGTGCCGGTCGCGATCGCGGTCGTGATGGTGCTCGCCGGCTTCGCGTACAAGATCTCCGTCGTTCCGTTTCACTTCTGGACGCCCGACGTGTACGAGGGCGCGCCGACGCCGGTCACGACGTTCCTCGCGGTCGCGTCGAAGGCGGCGGGATTCGGCGCACTGCTGCGATTCGTGGGTGCGCTGTTCTTGAAGACCGGCGTGAGCGCCGAGGTCGAAGCGTACGGAGCGCGCATCGGGCTCCTGCTCGCGATCGTCGCGGCGATCACGATGACGCTCGGCAACCTCGCGGCGCTGCGCCAGACGAGCTTGAAGCGCATGCTCGCGTACTCGTCGATCGCACACGCGGGCTACGCGTTGATCGGCGTCGCGACGATGACGAGCGCAGGTTTCATGACGGCCATGTACTACTTGGCCGCGTATTACCTGATGAACCTCGGCGCGTTCGGATTCCTGCTCTACTTCGAGGGGATCACCGGCTCCGACTCGATCGACGGCTTGAAGGGGATGGGTTGGAAGGCGCCCGTGATCTCGATCACGATGGTCGCGTTCCTCGTCAGCCTGACGGGACTGCCGCCGAGTGTCGGCTTCTACGGCAAGTACCTGTTGTTCGTCGAGGGCTACAACTCGGGGCTCGGTTGGCTCGTCTTGATCGCGGCGCTGAACAGCGTGATCAGTCTCTTCTATTACTTCCGCATCGCGAAGCTCTTGTTCCTCGCGGATCCGTCGGAGCGCACTGCGGCACCGCAGCCTCTGTTCGTGGGATTCTTGGTGCTGCTCGGGATCGGCACGCTCGTGTTCGGCATCTACACCGCGCCGATCGTCGATTGGGCGCAGCGCAGTCTCGACATTCTCTCGCGCGCGTAACGCTCCACACGGCGACGATGGGGACAGGCCGCCTCGCCGCCGCGGCAGCGGTACCATGTCGACCGATCCGCGCCAGTCCGCCCGCCGGCCACGAGGAATCGTCATGCAGAACGCAACGAAACTTGCCCATCGGACCGTCCTCATCGCCTGTCTCGCCGCGCTCGCGGTCGCTCAGGAGCAGCGCGTCTACGACACGCAAGCGACGGCTGGTCCGGCTGCCGCGCGAACGAGTCCAGAGAAAGCGCCGAGTTCCGACAAAGCGGTGTTCAAGCAGGAAGAGCTCGAACAGATGCTCGCGCCGATCGCGCTTTACTCGGACGACCTCATCTCGCAGATCCTCATGGCGAGCACGTACCCGCTGGAGATCGTTCAGGCGGATCGCTGGGTCAAAGCGAACAAGAACCTCAAGGGCGACGCGGCGGCGAAAGCCCTCGAGAAGGAGTCTTGGGACGCGAGCGTCAAATCGCCGGCGAAGGCTGGATCGTCGTCGCGGATTGATCGCGGAACGCCGTGAGCTCCTGACGATCGCGAACTCCGGAACGCGCGAATCATTGCCGCGCGCCCCATCGTGATGCGGGTGGCCGATTCAGCACTCTGTTCGACTGGTCTCGCTTCTCAATTCACGGGAACGAGGGCACAATGCCGCGGGGCTCGCGCGGGTGCCAGTCCCGCTCCCCGTTCTGTCGGAGCCGGAATCCGTTCGGATCCACATTCCCGACGAATGACCGCCAGCTCAATTTCAGTCGGAGACAAGACCATGAGACTCGCTCGATTGATCCCGTTGCTCCTCCTCGGCGCGTGCTCGACCACGAAGTCGAGCGTTCCGCTGGAAGCACCGGATGTGAGGTTCAAGAAGGCGTTCATCGTGGCCGCTGTCGGCCCCGAATATCGAAAAGACATCGAAGACCACGTCGCCGCCGAGATCCAAAGACGCCGCCCGTACGTGCAGGTGATCCCGAGCTTCGACCAGTTCCCGAACCCGAACGAAGTCAGGGAACATGAGTTCATCAGCTTCCTGAAGAGCCACGACATCGACCTCGTCGTCACGATCGTGCCGTTCGCGGAGACATACGCCGCGAAGTACGACGAGTGGGACGATGTGGCGGAGAGCGAACTGGGCACGTACGTCGAGGGGATGGACACGCAAGCGCTCGTCGGACGCTACGGCGTGCAGGTCGTCGGTTGGGACGTCGCGACCAAGCACCCGGTGTACGCGAAGACGCGGCAGGTCATGGTCGGCGAGGTCTCGGGACCCAATGGAGTCATCGAGTTCACCGCCGACACGGTGACGCGAGACATCTGAGCGTCACGCCGGTCGAAGACCGGACTCGAATCGCCACTCGCGGTGGGACGGCACGCGCTCGACGCGTTGCGCACTCGCCCCGAGTGGCGGTTTCGTTCGATGGCCCAGCGCTTTGCGCGATCGCACGGCGCTTTGCTCGACGACCGGAGCGCCCCGTGAGCCAGCGCCGATCTCGTGCGCAGCGCAGCGCGAGCGCCGACATTCAGCCGGCTTCGCGGAGCAACGGCACTATGCGAACTACCTCGCGCCGCGCGTCTCGGGGATCGTCGTTCCCGAAAAATTTTCATGTCGACGATGCGGTCGCGACATCGCGCTCGATTCGTTCTTCGCACGACTTGAATCACGCTCCGTCCGTGCCCATGTAAGCGTGAAGGTCAGTCGCTGCGTACGTTCCGACCCGCGTCCGCGTTGCGAAGTATGTTTCGTCGGTGGAGTCGTCGAGG
>JANLUN010000455.1:0-4284 GCA_031363505.1 Planctomycetota bacterium
CGGCGCTTGCCCGGGCAAGCGCGGCTTGCCGGTCGCGGGATTGAACTCGACGAACAAGACGTCCTCGGCCGGCCGCTGCGCGAGCGAGTAGCGATCACGGTTCGTGATCTGTCCGAACTTCAGCTCGACCGTGCGCACCCAGTCGTAGAGCTTCTTGTGGCTCGCGACGCGTTCCGCGCGCTCGGCGGCCGAGAGTTCGACCTTGGCGACGGGATCGGGCGTCGCATTCGCGGCAGCCGAAGCTTCGTCGTCGCCATCGGGGAACGACACGTCGTCGCCTTGCGCGAACAATCCCGGAACCTGCGTGCTCGTGGGTTCGACGCGCAAGAAGCGACCGTAGAGCTTCGGCGCTGGACCGGGTTCCGGGGGCGGACGCAGAATCGACAGCGGAACCTGCGGCGGCGGGACGAACGCAAGCGGCGGCAGCGGACGTGTGTCGCTCGGCGGCGAGAAGAGCTCGCGCACGTTGCGGCCCTCGAGCTCGCGCTTCTCGGGGAGCACGAGCGCGGGATCGATCACGTGCGTGTGCGTGAGCGCCGGCGCATCGGCACGCTTGACGGTTCCTCCGCGGCGCACGTTCGAAGAGAGCGAGCCGTACGTCAGCCAACCCACGAGGGCGACGGTGAGCACGAGCACGACCTGTTCCTTGCGAATCTCCAAGAGCGTCTCCGGTTAGCTCGCCTGGACGCGCGCGACGACGAACGTGACTTCCAAGCCGACTTCGTCGGTCTTCGTGCGCGTGGGTTGCATCTGCGCCTTCTCGATCAAGAGCGGTCCAGTCGGTTCACCGCTCGTCGCGCTCGAACCGGAACTCTGCGATTCCTCGAGGAACCGCACGAGCGGCGTGGGCCGACCGCTCATGGTGAATTCGATGCGCGTGCTCTCGATCTGTCCGACGCCTTGCCGCGACGTGAGGCCCGGGTCGAGCTTGATCTCGATGCGATCGATGCGCTGCACGCCCGCGCTGATCGCCATCCGCGCGGCGCGGTCGACGAGGTCGAGCGCCTCCAAGTAGCGCTCGATCTCACTCTCGCGCGTGGGTGACAGCGCCGGCAGCCCGAGATCCTCGGGCAAGCGCAAGTTCGCGCGCCCCGCGAGCGTCAAGAGCTCTTCGCGCACGCGCGAAACTGCGCCGAAGTACTGATTGCTCGCGGCACCGCGCGCCGGATCGAGCACGAAATCGCGGCGCGGCGCGAAGGCGACCGAGGCGCGCAAAACTTCGACGGCTTGCGCGGTCTCGTCGCGCTCCTTTTGCGCCGTCGCAAGATCGGACTGCGTGTACATCGATTCGGAGCGGAGCTTCTTCGCGGTCGCGTCCGCGCTGCGCCGCTGCTTCGTGAGCTCGGCGCGGAAGAAGCTGCCGATCAGCATCGAGCCGACGGCGAACACGATCGCGCCGGCCGCGACGCTCACGACGAAGCGCTTGTTCTCTTGCCAGTAATTCTGGATGTCCATGCTCAGCGGCCCGGGCGAGCCTTGGGCTCGCCGTTATTCGGAGGAGCGGCTTCGGGCTCGGGCTCGGGCGCGGGCGCGTCCACCGATGCGTTCGCACCCGCGGAGACCGCGGGTGCGAACAGTGTCAAATCCACCGTGAACTTCGCTCCGGTCGCGGCGAGCCGTTCCTTGACCGCGATGTTCTGCGGCAGACGGCGCCGAAGACCTTGGATGAAGCTCTCGTACTGCGTCGCGAGCGAGCTCGTGCCCTCGCGCGCTTTTCCCGCGATCGACAGCACCGGGCGCTCCGCTCCGCGCTCGACACCGAGCTCGGGATCGGCGCGCAGATCGGTCGTCACCTGCGTGATCCAGAAGTCGCCGGGGAGTTCGGACTCCAGCGCATACAGCACGCGCGCGAGTTGCTCGCCCGAACCCTTCGCGGCGCCGAGCACGGTCGCGAGCTCACCCTGCTTCGTGCTCTCCGCGAGAAGCTCCTCGGTCTTGCGGTGCGTCTGGTTCGCGCGCTTGTACTGCTGGTCGAGCGTGCGGGCGAGCTCGGACGTGCTGCGCAGCGCGGTCGACGTCTGCCACGCGTCGTAGCCCAGGTAGAGCAGCGCGAGGAGGCCGGCAGCCCAGAGATAGATTTGCGCGCCGAAGAACTCGCGGCGCTTGCGATCCTTCGCAGAGAGGATCTCGATCGAGTACGCGTCGGGATCGGACGCCGCGGTCGCGAGTCCGAGCGCGACGACCGCCTCGAGCTTGTGGTCTTCGAGAAGCGCAGCTTTATCGGGCGAGAGCGCGCTGACGTCGACGACGCGGAACGGATCGAAGAGCTCGACCGGAACCGACAGACCCGACGAGAGATACTTCGGCAAACCGCGCAGCGCCGCGCCGCCGCCGCAGAGCAAGACGCGATCGAGCTTGAGCCCGCTGATCTTCACTTGGCTCTTGCAGAAGAGCAGCGTGGATTGAAGCAGGCTGAGGACTTGTCCGGCCGCGCCCAAGATCGCGCGACTCGCCTTCTCTTGGTTCGGGTCAGTGAACGTCGCGCCCGGTTCGAGCGTCGCGAGCGTCTCCTTGACGTGGCAGGCTTTCTCGGCGCTGACCCCGAAACGTTGCGCGATCGCCTCTTCGAAGAGACGCGATCCGCCCGTGAGATTGCGCGCGAAGATCAGATCGGGACCGCGCACGACGATGACGTCGAGATTGTCGTAGCCGATGTTCGCGACGAGGACGGTCTCGTCTTGCACGACGCCGTAGCGCAGGAACGCGCCGTACAGCGCGATCGCGTTCGGCGTGAAACAGTCGAGCTTGCCGCCGAGTCCAGCGAGGCCGGCTTCGTGCGCCGCGAGCAAGTTCTCGCGCGCCATCGCGAGCAGCACGACGTCCTCGCCCTCGATCTCGGGGAGCTGCGGCAGCAGATTGAAATCCGACGCCAGGCCCGAGCCGGACTGATCGCCGATTTCGGCGACCTCGAAGCGCATCAAGTTGCGCAGCTGCCAATCCGGGACGCGCGGAACGCGCGTGTAGCGGATGTTGACGTCTTTGCCCGTGAGGCCGACGCGCGCCGCGAGCGGCTTGAAGTCGAGCTCGATCGCGCCCCAACCGTCCGTGATCTCGTTCGACGCGACCTGCTCGATCGCGAAGTCGGTCACCTTGAACGTGTTGCCCTTGAACGTGCCGCGGATGAACTTCGCGGTGCGCAGGCCGATATCGACGCCGGTGACGGTGCGCGCCATCTAGCGTTTCTCCGCGAGGTAGGACGCGACTTCTGCCGCGAGGCCCTCGGCCTTCTGCGCGAGGAGCGACTTGTGGATCGCCGACAAGCGCGCACGTTCGGTGCGCATCAAGTCCGCTTCGAGACCGACGAGCTCCTTTTCCACCTCGGCGGCGACGGCCGCGGCCTCGGGCTCGACCTCGCTCGGGCTGTAGCGCGCACCGATCGCGCGCGCCTTGTCACGGCATTGCCGGTGCAGGTCGACGAGCCGGAAGAAGCGCGCGCGCTCGACTTCGACGCGCAATCCGCGCAGTTCCTCGAGTCCTTGTTGGATCAAGCGCGAGCGCGTGGCTTCGGCCTCGTTCACGAGCGCGTCCTCGTACGGATAGCCGTTGAGAAGATCGGCCCACACTTTCAACGCCGTGCCGAGCTCGCTCTTCTTCTCCGCGTTGCGCGCCGCGTGCGCCAAGTTGCCGGCCTCGGTGCGCTCCGTGCCGAAGTCGTGTTGCAGCGCGACCTCGGTGAGCTCGCCCTCGATCGCGATCCGCGACGCCGCTCCGTCGGCGACGCCGCGCACGCGCACGGGCTTCTCGAACTTCAGGCGCAGGAGCTCGCGTCCCGAGCCCAGCACGAGGTCGGTCACATCGGCGCGCTCGAAGTCGAGCGAGTGCGCGGAGAAACCGCTGCCGCCTTCGGTCGCACCGATCGTCGCGATGCGGGCACGAGCGAGCGGCGCTTCCGCGACGAGCCGCAGCGCTCGTCCGTCTTTCGCGACGAGCCGCGTCCACTTGCCATCCTCGCGACGTTCGATCGGCGAGCCGCTCGTGAGCTCGGCCGCGCTCGCTGGGAACTCGAGTCCGGAGACGAGCACGCGTCCTGACTTGGAGAGGACCGCGGACCGCGGCGGATCACCGAGGAGCGCAAGCTCGAACTCGCCGAGCTTCGTCACCGGCGCACTGCCGCCGGCCGCCTCGACCAAGCTCACGTCGTCGAAGCCTGCACTGCCGCCTTCTTTCGCGGCGGGCACCGCGACGAGCACGCGGACCGAGTCGTAACCGGCGGGCACCGCGCACGTGACTTCGTCCTCGCCCCACGCGATGACGGGGTGTGGTCCGTTCTCGCTCGCGCTTGCG
>JANLUN010000499.1:0-1664 GCA_031363505.1 Planctomycetota bacterium
CTGGATCGCATCACGCTCGATCCACCACTTGACGTCGACAGGCCGATCGAACGTGAGGCGCATGAGCGGACGCGTCAGCGGGTAGATCGAGTAGCGACCGAGCGCCTGGTTGCACTCCGACATCGAACCGGCTTGATCGAAGAGCTTCGCCTCGGGCAGCGCGAGACGATCGGCGATAACTTCGATCGGAATGACGCGCTCCCACGTCGCGCCCGCGCGGTCGGTCACGGCGACCGTCACTTCGTTCGACCCGCGCACGAGCCCGAGGTCCGCGAGGCTCGCACGGTACAGGTCCCCTTGCGCGCCCTTCTGTGCGACGGGCAGAAGCACGGGTTCGCCATCGCCGACCTTGATGCGCACCGCGTTCAACGGATCGGCGACCGGTCCCCCGATTCGCAGATCGATGCTCTGTCCCGCGGGATCGATCGAGCGCGCGTCGGTCGCATCCGGCGTGGACGCTTCGAAGAGCCGCGCGGAACCCACGTGGATCGATCGCACGGCCCACGCGCCCGGAGCGAGCCACACGAGCCGGAAGGGCTGGAATTCGACGTCCGAACCCTCGACTTCGAGCGCGACGCGCTGATCGAGTGAGTGGGGCGGTGGTGTCGACGGCGCGAGCGTGACGCGGCCCTCTCCAGCGTTCGTCGCGCTCCAACCTCCGAGAGCGGCTCCCGTGTCCGCGGAGAGTAGGCGCGCAGGCGCGCCGCTCTCGAGCGCCGCTCGTCCTTCCGCTGTCGACGCGGTCAAGGCGGCGGTGGTTCGCGAAGGCCCGAGGTAGAGCGCGTCGCGTGCGAGATCGACGCCGATCTCGGGTGCGCCGAGCGACACCGGCGCGGCTCGCGCTCCCATCTTCGCCCACAGTGTTCCGATCGCGACGAGCGCGACGACGACGAGCGGCACGACGACCTTCGCCACCGTGTGCGACACAGGCGGGTGCACGATGCGGTGGAGCTCGCGCCAGGCTGCGGTCGTGTCCGCGAATCGTTTGTCCCGATCTTTCTCGAGACAGCGGTCGATGAACTTCGCGAGTCCGCGCGGGATGCGCACCCCCATCGCGCCGACCTTGCGCGGCGCCTTCTGCATATGGAGGCGCAACATGTCGCTGCGCATCAGCGGGCGCTGAAACGGCAGATGCCCGGTGAGCATCTGGAACCCCATCACGCCGAGCGAGTAGATGTCCGAGCGGCCGTCGAGCTCGATCATCCCGGGCATGCCGAGGACGTGCACGCATTGCTCGGGCGACGCGTACTCGGGCGTGCACGCGCGCGAGCGCTTGAAGCGCGTGCCCTTCGTCTCCGACCCCGCCGCCGCCTCCTCGTCCTTGCGGCGGTGGAAGCTCATCGTCGTCGGATTGAAGCTCGTCTCGCCGGACGTCGCTTGCGCCGGCGTGTCGGCGTCGAGGTCGGGCAGCTCTTCCTCTTCTTCGCCGCCGACGTACTGGCCGATGCCGAAGTCGATCACCTTGACGAGATCGGGCTTGTCGCGCTTGCCCTGCACGAGGAACACGTTGCGCGGCTTGAGGTCGAGGTGGAGGATCGAGCCACCCTCGGCCAGGTGATGCGCGGCGCGCAGCGCGTCGAGGATCTGCAGCAAGATGTTCGAGACGCGTGCCGGCGAGAGCGTGCCTTCGCGCGACAGCACGCGGTCGAGCTCCTCGCCGTCGA
>JANLUN010000570.1:0-5398 GCA_031363505.1 Planctomycetota bacterium
TACATGTCCCCGGAGCAGGCGCGCGGCGAGACCGAAAAGCTCTCGCCGCGCTCCGACGTGTACGCGCTCGGAGCGATGCTCTACCACTTGCTCACACGGCGGATGCCGTACGTATCCCCTGCCGAGCGCATCACGTCGCGGACGGTGCTCGCGCGTCTCTTGGACGGCCCGCCCAAGCCCGTTCTTTCGATTCGCAAGGACGTCCCCGGCGAACTCGTCGCGATCTGCGAGAAAGCCATGTCGCGGGACGCGGCGGACCGCTACCTGGACACGCTGGCCTTGGCCGAGGACCTGCGCGCCTACCTCGAGCACCGCGTGGTTGCGGCACACGAGACCGGCGCGATCGCGGAACTCAGGAAATGGGTGGAGCGCAACAAGCCGCTCGCCGCGGCGCTCGCCACGGCGGCCGCGATCCTCGTGATCGGAGTCGTCACGAGCATGACCTTCGCCACACGAGCGAGCCAGAGAGCGACGGAACTGGCGTCGAGCAACTCCGCGCTCGCGATCGCCAGACGGACCGCCGAGACGAACGAGAAGCTGGCGTTGCAGCGCGCCGACGACGTGCTGTCGCTCTCGGCGCAAAAGGACTTGGAAGACTTGGCCGCGCGCGCGAACGCGCTGTGGCCCGCCGATCCCAAGACGATCCCCGACTACGCGAAGTGGCTCGCCGATGCGCGCGAGCTGATCGACGGCCGCCCTGCCGATCTCGAACACGGTCGCAAGGCGCGGTCGAGTTTGGTTCAGCACAAGGCCAAGCTGGCGGAGATCCGAGCGCTCGCGTTGCCGCAGACCGAGGAGGAACGGCGATTCGCACGCGAAGGGGGTGAGCGCCGCACGTGGAACTTCTCCGATCCCGAGGCGGGCTGGTGGCACGCGCGGCTCTCAGAGCTCGTGTCGGGCTTGGAGGCGCTTCGGGATCCCGTGCGAGGTTTGGTGGCGGGCGGCGTGGCCGAGCCGCACGGATGGAGCGTGACGATGCGGTACGAGTTCGCGCGGACGGTTCGCGAGCGCAGCGTCGACGGTCCGGCGGCCAAGGCTCGTTGGGACGAAGCCATCGCGGCAATCGCGGCGTCGCCGAAATACGGCGGCTTGGTGCTCGCGCCGCAACTGGGCCTCGTGCCGATCGGCGCCGATCCGGAATCCGGTCTGTGGGAGTTCGCGCACTTGCAGACGGGCGAACCCGCGGTGCGCGGAGCAAGCGGCGAGTTGATCGTGCGCGAAGACACCGGCGTGGTGTTCGTGCTGATTCCGCCCGGACAGTTCTGGATGGGCGCACAGAAGACGGATCCTACGGAGAGGAACTACGACTCCCAGGCGTTCAACAACGAGACGCCGGTGCACGAAGTGACGATGAGCGCGTTCTTTCTCTCGAAGTACGAGATGACGCAAGGTCAGTGGGTGCGGATGACGGCGCGCAATCCGAGCCAGTACGGTCCGAAGTCCAACCTCGACGGCCGACAACACGACTTGACCCACCCCGTCGAGCAAGTCACGTGGACGGAATGCATGGAATGGATGGAGAAGATGGCGCTTTCGCTTCCCAGCGAAGCGCAGTGGGAGTTCGCGTGCCGCGCAGGAACGGACACACCCTGGTGGACGGGAGCGGATCGCGAGAGCTTGCGCGGCACCGTGAACCTCGCGGACCTGGCCGCCGCACGCGGCGGGGCGAGCTGGGTCGAGATCAAAGACTGGCCGGACCTCGAAGATGGTTGGGTCGTGCACTGCGCGGTCGGAACGTTTCGCGCGAACCCATTCGGACTGAACGAGATGCACGGGAACGTGTGGGAGTGGTGCCTCGATGGATACGACGCCCGCTTCTACAGTCGCAGCCCCGCTGTGGATCCCATCGCACCGGTCGCCGGTATCCGCGACCGCGTGCGGCGCGGCGGCGGTTTCAACAACGCGGCTTCGGGCGCGCGTTCGGCGGTCCGCCTGAACGGCGCGCCGCCGAGCCAGGATTACAACTCCGGCCTCCGGCCGGCGAGGGCACTCGCGCCCTAGGTGGCTCCGCCTCGATGGTCGATGCCGCTCTCATGCGGCGAATCGATGACGCGACCGCGCTCCGGCGCTCGTTCGGCATCGAAGGGCACGATGCGCAGCGAGCGCGCTGAAGATTGGAAAGCGGCGCGCCGCGTGCGCGATCGAAGCGAGTTCATTGCACGAAACCTTGCATGAGCGCTGCAGAGACCATTTGCGTGCATAGTGTGGATCGTGATCGTGTTGGCGAAGTCGTTGGGCTCGATAGCGAGAGCGAGCAGGACGTCAGCCGGTGGCAGGACATAGGGAGACCCTCTTCGTGACCTCACGAAAAGGGTCGTCCGGCGCCTGACTTGCCACTTTGCAGGCGGTGCGCGGGCGGGAGTCGCCAGTGCTCGAAGTCGTTAGACTTCGCGTCCCACGCTTCGGAGCCAACTGTATGCGCACTGCCCTTCTCGTCACGTGCTCGCTGCTCGCACCCGCCTGTGAAACTGCCGCGCCCCGCTCGTCGAGCTCGACGTCGGCGCACGCGACGCCCATGAAGTCGACCCCGCCAGGTGGGATCGACGCACCGGCGATCTTCGCACCGCACGGAGCGGCGGAGCTTTCCATCTGGACCGAAGCGTGGCGCGGGGAGCTCGTGCTCGTCGACGTCGTTCCGCACGGCACACAAGTGAAGCAAGGCGACACGATCGCTCGCGTCGACACGCGCGCGATCGACGAGGAGATCCACGATGCCGAGCTCGAGGCGAGCTCCGCCGCGATCCGTCAACGCGGCATCGTCGAGCGCAACAAGATCGAGGACGACGCCGCGCGATCGGCGCGCGAGCGGGCGCAGGCGGAGTCGGATCGCGCCGCGCGCGCCCTCGAGGGCTGGAAGAACCGCGAGCTCGACTTCGCGCGCCGCAGCGACGAGATCTCGCGCGAGTACGGGAAGAACGGCATCGACGACCAGGTCGACGAGCTCGATCAGCTCGAGAAGATGTACAAGGCCGACGAGCTCGTCGACGCGACCGAGGAGATCGTGCTCAAGCGTTCGCGCCGGCAGCTCGCGCTCTCGCGCACGAACCACACGCTCCAGAACGAGCAGATCCAGTACCGCGTCGACTACGACCGCGCGCGCGACACGCAGCTGCGCGAAGAGGCCGCCAAACTCGCGCGCGAATCGCTCGCGCGGCTCATCGCCACGCAAGAGATCGAGCGCGTCGCGCGCGACGATGCGCAGACGCGTTCTCAAGATGCGCTCGTCCGGCAGCAGGAGAAGCTCGAGCGGCTGCGCCGCGACCGCGAGCTCTTGACGCTGCGCGCGCCGCGCGGGGGCGTGCTGCTCCACGGCGCTGTGCGCGACTATCATCCCGGTCGTGCGCAGAAGACCTTCGAACGCGGTCAATCGCTGACACCGCGCACAGCCGTCTTCCTCGTCGCGGATCCCGCGCCTGCGAGCGTGACGCTCGACATCGCCGAGAGCACGCTCGCCGCCGCGGGTAGCGGTGCGCAGGTCAAAGTGCGGCGGGTCGGTGGTCCCGGTGAGAGCACCGGGGAGCTCTCCGTCTCTCCTTATCCATCCGCTGCGAGCACCGCGGCCGACGACGGCATGCACGAGGCGAGCGTGAAGCTCTCGCAACCGGTCGCCGGTGCGCTCTATGGCATGCGCGCGCGCGTCGAGCTCGCGGGCAAGTCGAAGGACACCGAATGATCTCGACCTGGGTTCTCGTGTTCGCGCTCGGAATCCAGGCCGGCGCGCGCAGCGCGACCGAGCCGACGCCGCCAGGCGCGCCGAAGCCCGAGGTCCAGAAGACCGCCGCGCCGGCCGAGCTCGACACCGCCGTGCGCACGGCGACCGAGTGGCTCGTGCGCGCGCAGAACGCGGACGGTTCGTGGGGCTCGCACCACTCGCCGCGTCCCATCGAAGTCCTGTGCAACGTGCCCGGCTCGCACGAGGCCTTCAAGGTCGCGACGACCGCGCTCGCGGTGATGGCGCTCGCGGATGCGCCGCAGTCGATCGCCGGCCAAGACGCGGCGCGTCAGCGCGGTCTCGGATTCTTGCTCGACCACTTCGACGTCAAGCGCGCCAGCGGGCTCGAGCACTACAACGTGTGGTCGTTCGGCTACACGCTGCAGTGCTTCGGCGAAGCGCTCGCGGCGAACCCAGAAGATCCGCGCGCGGTGCAGATGCGCGCGGCGTGCGATCGCTTGGTCGCGAAGCTCGGCATGTACCAGACGCTCGACGGCGGCTGGGGTTACTTGAGCATGGACGCTGTGCCGACGTTCCAGCCGTCGGACACGTCGATGAGCTTCACGACCGCGACGATCATGATCGGCATGCAGCGCGCAAAGAAGGTCGGGATCGCGTTGCCGGAGAAGGTCGTGTCGCGCGCGATCGGCGAGATCGAGCGCTCGAAGCTTCCCGACGGCGCGTTCTTGTACGGCGACTATCTGCAGTACCGGCCGCGCATGGGCGTCAATCAGGTCAAGGGATCCGCGTGTCGCACGCCCGGTTGTCAGTACGCGCTCGACCTTTTCGATCATCCGGTCGGCGAAGCGGCGCTCGTCAAGGGCCTCGAGGACCTGCTCGTCAAGCACGCCGGATTCCAGCGCGTCGCGGTGCGCCGTCCGATCCCGCATGAGTCGTGGTACCAGGTGTCGGGCTACTTCTATCTCTACGGACACGCGTACGCGGCCTATGTGCTCGAAGGTCTGCCGAAGGAGCAGCAACGCCGCTTCTGGCCCGCGCTCGTGAACGCCGTGATGTACTGCCGCGAACCCGATGGTTCGTTCTGGGACTACCCGCTGTACAGCTATCACAAGCCCTACGGGACGGCCTTTGCGCTGATCGCGCTCGCGCGCGCGCAGCGGTTTCTGGCGACGCAGCGCGGTTAGATCGCGCCGTCGCGGTCGAACCGCCGTGATAAACTTCGAGCTCGCGCTCTCGAACGAGGCAGAGATCGCGCGGCGGTTCAGAGCCGCATCCACCGCGACCTCGGCACACACGCGTTCGCCCCGCACGTCCCCCCGCACGTCCCTATGGCCCGACTCTTCGCTCTCGGCGTTTCGATCCTGATCGTCTCGAGTCTCTCGCTGCGCGCCGCGGCCCAGACACCGTGCCAAGGTCCCGCCGGCCCGGACGTCATCGTCGGCGATCTCACGGGACCGTCGAACTACACGAGCAGCGGCGGCGTGGAAGCTCTCTCGCTCGGCACGACGTCGTGCAACATGGGCAACACGTGGCTCAACTGGTTCCAGAACACGAACCAGCATCCGGTGATCGGCGGCAATCTGTACCGCTACAAGGCCGTCGGCGGCGCCGCGCGCTTCGAGCAAGTCGGGATGAGCTGGCTCAAGCACGGCTTCTTCGCGCTGAGCCAGACGCTGTGCTGCGCGAATTGTTCGGCGACCGACGGCACGCACCTCGGCGTGGGTT
>JANLUN010000592.1:0-4377 GCA_031363505.1 Planctomycetota bacterium
GGCAAGCCGCAAGTGGAAGGGATCGGCTGCGCCTCCTGCCACCTGATCAAGAGCGTGGCGCGGACGCTCGCCACGGGCGAGGCCGTGCATGGCATCGACGACCACACCTGCGCCGGCTGCCACCAGGGCTCGAACCGCACGGTGCTCCAGTACTGGGGCATCCGTCTCGACCAGAACGCGGACGTGGTCAACAACCGGCAGTACCCGGCGAACCCCGTGACGCGCCGCGGCACTCAGAACGACACGCGCCTCTACGACCCGGCCGTGGGCAACAACACCTTCAACGGGCGCAACGCAAACCAGTACCTCGAGTTCGAGGACTACGACGGCGACGGCCGCGACGACACGCCGGCCGACGTGCACTACGAGGCGGGGCTGGGCTGCATCGATTGCCACGGCAGCTTCGACCTGCACGGCGGCGACACGGCCACCGCGGGCACGGAGATCGCAAGCCACATGGAGCAGCAGATCGCGATCCGCTGCGAGAGCTGCCACGGCACGATCGAGGCGTACGCGACAACTCAGTTCGGCGCGACGTACGACGGCACGCCCGCGAACCTCGCGGTCGACGCGGCCGGCAACGTGCTGAAGCACGTCTTCAAAGCCGGGAACGGTGATTACTACCTGAAGAGCCGTTTGACGGGCACGGTGCACTACATCCCGCAGACCAAGGACGTGATCGCCGATTCCGGCAAAACGAATCCGTTCACGACGGAGGATGTCTACAGCCCGAAAGCGTCGTACGCGATGGGCCGCATCGATGCCGACGCGTCGAATGGCAGCGGACCGCAACAGACCGCCGGCGCCACGGTTGGTTTCAGCCACACCGACCGCATGGACTGCGCGTCGTGCCACAGCTCGTGGACGAACACGTGCATGGGTTGTCACCTGCGCGGCGAATACAACACGGGGAACAACTTCTCCAACGTCACGGGCGAACGCATCGTCTACAAGCAAGCCAACGCGGACTTCACGTACCAGTCGCCGCTCTTCTTCCAGCTCGGCGTCGGAGCGCGCGGCAAGATCACGACGTTCAGCGCGAACACGAAGGTGTTCTACGGTTGGCGGGACAAGAACGGCGTGCAATCGCAGGTGTTCACGTTCACCGACCGCAACGGCGGCGGCAGCAACCCGGTCGCCGACTTCCCGTCGCTCAGCCACAACGCGTTCATGGCACACTCGATCCGCGGGAAGGTGACCGCGCAGAACGAGGGCCCGCGCTACTGCGTCGCGTGCCACCTGACGGACGAGGCGTTGGCGAACTACGGCGCGGAGTACGCCACGTTCCGCAACGCGATGTCGAACGGGGACTGGGGTGCGCTCGACTTCCAGCTGCTGAAGCAGCAGTTCGGGCAGAACACGGGCAATCGGCTCAACTCACCGTTCTTCGCGCACATGGCCGCGGGACTCGGAACAGGAGTGTTCCTGTTCGATCAGAAGGGCGCACCGGTCAATCCGCTGGATACGAATCCCAATCGGGTCGGTTCGGACGGAGTCGCTCCGGCGAGCATCTTCGACCCGTCGCTCGTGCGTCTCAATCTCGACCGGATCGTGAACGCGAACGGCGTCGCGAACGGTTCGAACAACCACGCGTGGTTCAACACGAACCTGGGGCCGAGCTTGCGTGACGGCGCGCTCGACACGAACCTCGCCGGTCCGCTCGGAGCGACGCTGATCCAGCGTCTGACCGATCCCGCGACGGGCATCGTGCTCGACTCGTGGATCGACGCGAACGGCGCGCTGGGAGGCGACGCGTCGAACTTCGTCGGGCCGTGACGACCGTCGCGCGTCAGTGACCGGCGCGCGACACGAGTGACAGCACGATCTCGAACGCGATCAAGAGGATGATGATCCACTCGAGCACCTCCATGCGCAGGTTCGTCGACTGGTCGTGCACCTTCTGGTAGATGCTCTCGATCGTCTCGAGCTTGCGCAGGATGCCGGCGTTCCATTCCGCGAGGCGATACCGCTGCGATGTCGCGCGGTACACGCGCGCAAGGTACTGATCGCCGAGCAGCTTCAGTGCGTTGCCGACGCGCTCGAACAGGATCGCGCCGTCGACCTGCATCTTCGCGACGCGGCGTAGCTCCGCGCGCGCCTGCCCCGGCAACCTCATCTGGTGCCAGTTGCGTGGCATGCCTATCACCTCGTACGAGCGATCGAGCGCGCGGTCGAGCCGCTGATCGAGGAAGCGCATCTCGAGCAGCTGCAAGTTCGCGAACTCGAGCACCGAGCGCACGTCGTCGGGCTCGCGGTCGAAGAGGAGCGCCGCGTTCCAGTCGATGATCGCGACGTCGTTCAGGCCGAAGGACACTCGGGTCGCCATCGAATCGGTCAGCTCCTGCTCGGACAGCGGATCCTGCTCGGAGCGCAGGAGGCGCGCGATCTGCGGTGCGTAGTGCGTGTACAGGTCTTCTGGCACGAGCGCGCCCTCGGTCTCCTCGAACTGGAAGATCAGGTAGTCCTCGGTGAGGTCCGAGATCGTCGCGTTCTCGACCGCGCCCTCGATCACCGCCAGCAGGTGCGCGACACGTTGGCGCGAGTCCTCGAGAAAGACGCGGCACTCCGCCAGCCGACACGACAGCGCGATCCACTCCTCGATCGTCCCCGACATCGCCAACGTGTAGCTGACCGACAAGCCGCCGAAGTCGTAGATCACGACGTCGATGCTCGGGTTCGTCGTGCGGCCGTCGACGACGAGCGGTGCGATCTCCTGCGTGACGCGCAGTGGCAGCGGATCGAACTGGAAATAGAGCGGCGCGTAGCCCTTGTGCTTGATGTGCGCCAGCTCGGTCAGATCGGTCACCGACTGTCGACAGCGCGCCAGGTCGATCGAGAAGCCGACGTCGTAGGCGAGGACGACGTGGA
This sequence comes from Planctomycetota bacterium, assembly GCA_031363505.1. GTDB lineage: Bacteria > Planctomycetota > UBA1135 > UBA1135 > JANLUN01. Next base: position 2,869 of record JANLUN010000592.1, read on the forward strand.
CCACACCGCGCCGGATGACGAGCGGAGGCGCTTCAGCCACCGCGGCTCCCGTTCGACGCACCGAGCGGCTTGATCTTGATGTTGCGGAAGCTCACGCGATCGCCGTGATCTTGGAGCGCGATGTGTCCCGTTTTTTCGCGGCCGTAGCGCGGCATCGACGCGAACTTGCTCGCCGCGACGAGCCCCTCCCATTCCGGAGTCCAGAGCTCGTACTCGATGAGCTTCGTTCCATCGAGCCAGTGCTCGACATGACTGCCGTGCACGAGAAGACGCGCTTGATTGAAGAGTCCGATGGGACGCGTCACGTCGGAGCGCGGCGCGTGGAGCGCATAGTTCGACCCGGCGGACGTCAGCGGGTTCTTCCCGTCGGCGTGCCGATCGTTGTCGAGGATCTGCATCTCGGGGCCCGTGCGCCACACGGCGTCGGCATCCTCGGCGACGTGGAAGAAGATCCCGCTGTTGCCGCCGGATGCGATCTTCCACTCGAGCGTCAACTCGAAGTCTTGGAACTCGTCGACGGTGACGAGATCGCCGGCATCGCCGGCGCGCACGAGCTCGCCGCTTTCGACTCGCCAACCATCAGGCGTCGACGTGCTGTTGAATCCGCGCCAATTGGACGTCGTGCGTCCGTCGAAGAGCAGTCGCCAACCGGCGCGTCGTTCTTCGTCAGTCAGCACGTTCTGCGGCGCGGGAGGCGGCGCGCTCCGCACGATTCCCGCGCGATCCGCGGGGATGCGATTCAGCGTGTACCAGGTCTCCGTCGTCCAGAGCCGACGGCCGCTCTCCGAAACGATCGGACCGGTGACGCGCACATGAACGACGCGATCCGCTTCGAGCCCGTCGATCTCGAGGAACACGCGCCGCCGATTGTCGGAGACGCTCGCCGAGCGCACCGCGAGCGTTCGCTCGTCGACCTTCGGACCGCCGTATTCTTCCGTCGGCACGTAACGCCAGTCGCGCACGAGGTAGTTTTCGATCTCCCAGCCGAGACCTTGCGCGATCGGCTCGGTGAACTCGATCTCGAAGCCGTTCGACTGCGCGCGCACGGCGAGCATCTCGAACGTCGGCTTGCCGTTGTACTTCAGGCGCTGCAGACCGAAGCGCTGCTTCTTCTCCTGGCCCCAGTTGCCGGTCGAGCCGATGCCGCCGACGTAGAGCGCGCCATCGGGACCGAACGTCAATCGATTGATGCCCGCCTCGAGTCCTTGCGTGAACGGGAACACGCAACCTTGGTAGTGACCGTCGATCTTCTCGAGGAAGTCGCGCTGCACGCCGCCGTATGTCACGTCGCCATGACACATCTGTCCGCTGTACGGACCGTTGCCTTCCGGAATCAGCGCGGGCGTGCTCGGGCTGTTGCCGATCTCGCCTTGCGGCAACCAGAGAACGGGCGGAGTGACTTCGAGCTCCGCTGCTTGTTTCCCGAGCACCGCGCGCGAACCGTAGAACGCGCCGGTGCGCAGGTGCATCAGCTTCGACGACGGCAGCCAGTCGCCTTGGTTGTCCGTG
>JANLUN010000596.1:0-2433 GCA_031363505.1 Planctomycetota bacterium
GTGCGCTCGCCGCGGCCGGTCTTCTCGATCACGAAGGGAATGAATGCGTTCGCGTCCATGCTCTTTCCTAAGCTCGGTTTCCCCGGAGTTCCCGGGGGACGTTGGATGTGCGCTGCGGAAGTGAGCGCGCCCTCGAATCTCGGTCGGTGCTCGTACATGCCTTAGCTGGGCTCCTTGATCGTGGCTTTCTCGCGCAAGAACCGCCGCACCTTGCGGTCCAGGATCTCGATCGCCATCTGCTCGTAGAGATTGTTCTTCTTGTAGTACTCGGCGACTTCCTCGAGCGGCGCCTGGTTGCGCTCGGCGATCTTCTGGAGCTCCGCTTGCATGTCCTCGCGGGTCACGAGCAGCTTCTCGCGATCGGCGATCGCCTGGAGCATGAAGAGCGCGCGCATGCCGGTCGTCGCCGTGTTCCGCATCGCGGCACGCTGACCTTCGACCTCGGCATCGGCCTTGTCGGGCGGCGCGCCTTGGTCCGTGAGCTGTTTCTTCGCGTTCGCAAGGCGCAAGTTCGTCTGCTCGTCGACCATGCGCTCCGGCAAGTCGAATGCGTGCGCCGCGAGGATGCGGTCGATGACCACGTTCTCGACGCGGTGGTTCTCCTGCTCGCGCTTCGCTTCCTCCATCTTTTCGCGGACCAAGCGGCGCAGCGCGGCGTCGTCGTCCACGCCCAGGAGCTTGCGCACATCCTCGTCGCTCGGAGGCAGCATTCGGAACGCCTGGTTCACGTGGACGCGTGTGATCCCGGCCATTCCACGCAGCCGTTCCTCGGCGAATTCGTCGGGGAACTTCATCGCGATCTCGCGCACGTCGCCTTCCTTGGCTCCGAGGAGCGCCGCCTGGAACGCCTCGGGTTCGGTCCCCGGCGTCGGTGTCTGCGGCGAAATGCGCACGTCGTCGCGGCTCAGCACGACCGCGCCGTCCGCGATCCACTCGATCTTCGTGACGGCGAGGCCTTCGAGAGGAAGTCCGGCCTCGCCAGCGGGCTCGGGCGTGGCCTGTTCGCGCTTCAAGTTCTCGAGCGCATTGTCGATCTCCGGCTCCATCACCGGCTCGAGCTGGCTCTCGACTTCGATGCCGGTGTACTCCTTGAGGTCGATCTCGGGACGCAAGCTGACCTCGAACGCGTGACTGAAGTCGACGCCCTCGAGCACGGTGCGTTCGCCCACGTTGATCCGTTGAAACCCGACGACCTTGAGCTCGTTCTCACGCACGGCCTGCTCGAACGCCTGACGCGTGAAGTGCTCCATCGCGTCGCGCCGCACTTGCTCGCCGTACTGACGCTCGATCACCTTCGTCGGGACGTGACCGGGACGAAATCCCTTCATCCGCACGTTGCGGCCGGCATCGGTGAGCGCGCGCCGGATCGCACCGTGGAACTCGTCGCTGGGGACGGTGAAGCTGACCTTGACTTGACAGGGCGCGAGCTTTTCGACGCTGACTTGCACAGGAGGGCTCCGGGGCCGCAGGGGAACGCGGCGCGATTCATGAGGTCCGCGGCGAGCCGCGGGTCGGGAGATTGCGAGCGCCTGCGCACGCGCAGGTCTCGGCGCCGGCCTGTCCCAGAGGCCGCTCCCGACGATTCGTTGTTGTTAAATGTAGGCGCGTGTCTGAACCCGTTCCCAGTGCGGATCGACGACGTGGGCCAGTCGAACTTCGGAATCTACCTCTCAGGGGGGCGGCGCGTCCACCGTGCACGAGGCTGCACCCTGGAGCCATCCGTCGGCCAGCCCGGTAGGCGCACTTGACGATCTGCCACGGAAACGCCGGGATGTCGGCCCCCGTTCCGTCGAACCGGAAAGGAATGCCGCCGTCCGCGTTCACGACCGCCGCACTGACATGAAACCCGCCCTGCGACTTGTGACCGAACGCGGCGAGGCCGGAGCGCTGGCACCGGCTCTCGATGCCTACGCAGCCCAAGCGCTGGCGGAGTTCCGCGACACGCCGCTTCCAGAAGGGGTGTGTCGGCGCTTCTTCGACAAGCACTTCGACGACAGCCAGAGCGTCCTCGTGATCGCAGAGAGCAAGCGCGGCGCGGCGAATCTCGGCGTGTGTCTCACCGGACCGTTCGAAGATCCGCTGACGGCGGAGCGGACTCCGATCGTGCTGATCCTGTACGTGAGCCCGGACATGCGACATCGCGGTCTGGGGAGTGCGCTGATCCAGCAAGCGTTGAAGGAGCTCGCGGGTCGCGGCCACGCCAAGCTCGCCGGGCGCGCCGGTCAGAACGACGACGCGCTGATCTCGATGGGGGAACGCTGGGGCTTCGTGCGCGTGTGGGATCTGCTCCTGCGCGAGTAGCGCGGCGCTCTCATTCGTGAGTAGCGCAACGCTACTGGGGCTGCTCGACGATGCGCGCGAGCGAGGCGAGTCCGCGATCGAAGTACTTCGCGAGCATCGCCTCGAGGAGCGGCACGGCGAGTCGCATGAACG
>JANLUN010000659.1:0-2403 GCA_031363505.1 Planctomycetota bacterium
AGCCGCCGTGATGCGCGGGCTGCCGCTGGCTGAATACATCGCGCAGATGTACTGCAACTCGAACGACTCGGCGAAGGGTCGGCAGATGTGCAATCACTTCCAGCACAAGGGTTCGCACTACCCGAGCTGGTCGAGCGTCATCGGCACGCAGATTCCGCACGGCGTCGGCGCTGCGTTCGCCGCGAAGTCGAAGCAGCTCGACGAAGTGCACGCGATCTACTTCGGCGACGGCGCGACGAGCTCGAACGGCTTCCACTCGGGGATGAATTTCGCCGCCGTGTGGAAAGCGCCGGCGGTGTTCGTGTGCGTCGACAACGGCTGGGCGATCTCCGTGTCGTCGAAGAAGCAGACGGCGGCCGCGTCGTACGCCGACAAGGCGATCGCGTACGGCATGCCGGGTGTGGAGGTCGACGGCAACGACGTGCTCGCGTGCTACGCCGCGGTGCGCGAGGCCGTGGCGCGCGCGCGATCCGGCAGCGGACCGTCGCTCGTCGTGCTGAAGACGTACCGCATGATGGGGCACTCAAGCTCCGACGACCCGACGAAGTACCGCGACGAAGCCGAAGTGCGTGCATGGGCCGCGCGCGATCCGATCGACTTGTTCGAGAAGCAGCTCATCGCGAGCGGCACCGCGAAGAAGGGCGAGCGCGAGGCGATCGAGAGGGAGCTCTTCGCCGAGATCGACACGGAGATCCACCGGCAGGAAGCCGCGCCGAAGATGGCGCTCAAGACGCTGGTCGAGGACGTGTACGCCGACGTGCCGCCGCATCTGCGCAAGCAATACAACCGCTTCGTCCAATGCGCCGAGCGCTTGGGCGACGCGCAGCCGGGCGACGGCGCGTTTCCACTGTAGCTCGCCGAAATCCTCGCTGGGCATATGTCCGATGTGACATATACTCGAGCGTCGTTCCGACCGGTCAGGCCCTTGGCACGGTAATCAAGAACTGCATCGATCGCTTGCGACGCAACGACTCACACCGCTGATGCCTCAACGTTCAACGCACAAGTCCCGGAAAGCCCGGCTCGAGAAACGCGGCTGGACCGTGGGGAACACGCGCGAGTTCCTCGCACTGTCCGAGGACGAAGCCACGCTGATCGAGATCCGCCTCTCGCTCGCCGAGGCCGTCCGACGCCGGCGATCGAGCCGGGGTTGGTCGCAACTTCAGCTGGCGAAACACATCGAGTCCAGCCAGTCGCGCGTCGCGAAGATGGAAGCCGGAGACGTCTCGTGCTCGATCGACCTCTTGGTGCGCGCTCTTCTGGCCATGGGTTGCTCGCGCAAGGACCTCGCGCGATCGATAGGACCCCGCGCGGCGTGAGCGACGGCGGCCTGCGCTCGATCGTCGCTTGCGTCGCAGGCTCATCGCCGTGCTGTGCCGACGGGGCGGGAGTTTCCTATGCTATTCGGCCCTTCGGTGTGCCCGCGGCATCTCTCGCGAGATGCTAAGCGAGGATTCGATCGACCGACCGTCATGACCAGCGACAAGACATGACCAACGACAAGAAGCTCATGCGTCCAAAGGAGGGCGGCATCATCGGCGGCGTTTGCGCCGCCTTCGCACGCTACTACGGGATCGACGCGACCGTCATTCGACTCGTGTGGGTGCTTCTCATCTGCGTCGGCGGAACGGGACTTCTCGCGTACCTCATCTGCTGGATCGTCATTCCGCGCGAGTCGGCCGCCACGCCTTGATTCACGGCCGCGCCTGAACGAATGGTACGGCCGCGCTTGAACGAATGGTGTCGCCGGTGAACGTCGAACTCGAACTGCAACTGCTCCGACTCGTGACATCCCCATGAGCTCTCCCCGCAAAGTTGTCGTCATCGGTGCCGGCCCGGCCGGTTACGTGTGCGCCATTCGCCTCGCACAGCTCGGTCAGCAGGTGACCGTCGTCGAGAAGGAGTACGTCGGCGGCACGTGCCTCAACGTCGGCTGCATTCCGTCGAAGGCGATGATCGCTGCGGGCGTGCTGCTCGCGCGCATCGGCGACGCGGGCGCGATGGGGATCACGGCGAAGGACGTACGCCTCGACATCAACAAGCTCGTCGAATGGAAGGCCGGCATCGTCGGCAAGCTCACCGGCGGCATCGGCATCCTGCTCAAGAACCACAAGGTGCCCGTCGTGATGGGCACCGCGACGCTCGCCGGCAAGAACGAAGTCCGCGTCAAGTCGAAGGACGGCGAGCAGTCGCTGAAAGCGGACGACATCGTGATCGCGACGGGTTCCGTGCCGATCGAGATCCCCGGTTTCGCGTTCGACGAAGACAAAGTGTGGTCGTCGACGGGAGCGCTGCGGCCGAAGCAGGTGCCGGCGCACCTCGTCGTCATCGGCGGCGGCTACATCGGTCTCGAACTCGGCATCATGTTCCGGAAGCTCGGCAGCCGCGTGACCGTGCTCGAAG
>JANLUN010000679.1:0-4006 GCA_031363505.1 Planctomycetota bacterium
GAAGCCCTCGCCCTCCGCGAAGAACACGTCCAGGTCGCCGTCCTGGTCGACGTCGGCGCACTCGACTCCCTCGGTCCAACGCGCGGTGCCGGGGAAGTTGGTGACGCCCGAGAACTGCTGCGCCGCGGCCAGCGAAGGCAGCGACAGGACGGTCACCAGGGGGAGGAGTCGTCCGACGAGAAAGGGTCGTGTGGGTCGCATCTGGGGTTCCGGGGGACAGTTAGAGCCCGTGCGCATCCCAGTGCGAGCGTGGCTCGGCGTCTGGAGGCGCCCGAGGACCGAGCCGCATCAGTACAAGTTTGCACCATTCTAGCCGGCGTGACCAGCAGCGCCAGACGACGGGCCTAATCCTTGGCGACGATCGTAGAACGGCGGCGATTAGAGTGAGCTCGACCGTTCCAGGTTCCGGTCGCGCGCGCGGTTACGCTAGGTTCCGCGCCCGTCCCGTGGCGGCGCGTGAGGCGTGGAAAGGGGCTCGAGATGAGGACCGATCGGGAGAGTGCGCGCGACGTCCTCGCCGGAGCGCGCTTGATGCTCCTGTTCGCGCCGAAGGTCTGCGCCGACCGTGATCCGCTGGAGGTTCTCGAGGCGGCCCTGCCGTGGATCGACGTGGTCCAGATCCGTCCCAAGCCCGTGGGAGCTCAGGCGAGCTCCGGTGCTCCGTGCGCGGCCCGCGAGACCTACGACTGGTGCGTCCGCGTGCTCGACCTGATCGGGGCGACGCAAACAGGGCACCCCCTCGTGCTGGTCGACGACCGCGTCGACGTCGCGGCCGCGCTATGGAACCGGGGCTGCGCCGGCGTGCACGTCGGCCAAGACGACTGCCCCGTCGCGGCGGCTCGCGCGCTCCTCGGACCCGAACCGCTGATCGGTCTGTCGACGCACGATGTCGCTCAGGTCGCGCGCGCCCACGAGCTCGCCGTCGACTACTTGGGGTTCGGTCCGATCCATGCGACTCCGACGAAGGGGTACACGCGCGGTCTCGGCGCGCCAGCCTGTGAATCCGCTCGAACGCGGTCGAGGTACCCGCTGTTCGCGATCGGCGGGATCGATCGCGGCAACGTCGGAGCGCTCGCGGAGGTCGGGAGAGTCGCGGTCAGCTCCGCGATCCTGCTCGCGGACGATCCGGCGCGCGCCGCGCGCGAGCTGCGCGCGGCCTTGACGCCTGTCGGCCGCTAGTTTCGCGACGAAGGCTCTGCGGCTCGCACCCGAGCGTCGGGCAAAGGCGTCTACTCGCGCGACGGCTGCGTGAGGAACATCGCGTCGCCGTAGCTGTAGAAGCGATAGCCCCCCGCGATCGCCTCACCGTAGAGACGCAAGATGCGCTCTCGGCCAGCGAACGCGCTGACGAGCATCAAGAGCGTGCTGCGCGGCAGGTGGAAGTTGGTGACGAGCGCATCGACGACTTGGAATCGGTAGCCCGGTGTGAGGAAGATCGACGTGCGCCCGGCTCCCGCGCGGACTCCGCCGGCGCCGTCGGCGCAGGCTTCGAGCACGCGAACGCTCGTCGTCCCCACCGCGACGACACGACCGCCGCGCGCGCGCGTCCTCGCGATCGCCGCGGCCGTCGCGTCCGTAAGGACGAATTCCTCCGCGTGCATGACGTGATGCGCGACGTCCTCCACGTCCACCGCGTGAAACGTCCCGATTCCGACGTGGAGCGTCACGGCGACACGCTCGACGCCGCGGGCATCGAGCGCGGCGCACAGCTGCGGCGTGAAGTGCAGGCCCGCGGTCGGAGCTGCGACGGCCCCCGCCTCGCGCGCGAACACGGTCTGATAGCGTTCGCGGTCGAGCGCGCTGCGCGAGTCGAACTGCGGATCGCGCCGGATGTACGGCGGCAGCGGCATGCGGCCGAACTCGTCGAGGAGCTGGTGCAATCCGCGGCCGCGGTTCTCCGGATCGGCGATCTCGAAGACCCACTCCGCCGCGGGCCGCCCGTCGTCCTGTCGCATCCGCTCGACGGCCCATCCGATCAGACGACCGCCCTCGAGCTCGAATCGTTCGCCGAGCTTGATCCGTTTTCCGGGCTTCGCCAGCGCGCTCACGCACGTTCCTCCGAACGACGCCGCGCGCGTTGCTGGCCCGAGCACGAGGAGCTCGATCGAACCGCCGGACGGGCGGCGGCCGCGCAAGCGCGCCGGCAGCACACGCGTGTCGTTGACGACGAGCAGGTCGCCCGCATCCAGGAGCTCGGGAAGATCGCGCACCAGACGATGGCGGGTCGCATCGCGGTCGATCTCGTGCGCGAGGAGCCGCGCGGCATCCCGGGGTTCGATCGGATCGTGGGCGATGCGATCCGGCGGCAGTTCGTACTCGAAGTCGGAGACCTTCACGTGGTGCTCAGCGGGTTTGGGCAACGCTCTGTGTTCAGTCTCGGAGTCGAGGCGCGCCCCCAGCCGTTTCGGATCGGCAGCGATCGGGCCGCTGGCATCAACCCATACGAATCGATCCTCGTCTCGCGGAGCCCGCCGATTGTGGCAACCGGCCCGGAGTCGCCGCGAGAAGTACCAAGAAACTGTGAAACTGAACGGCGGGGCAGAAGATCTCGAGCTGGACACTCAACAAGTTCCGATCGTGTCGTAAGGAACCGTCGGAGCCGTGTGGGTTCCATGATTCGGACTTGCGCCCGGGGGGGCCGCGGTCCGGATCCGATCCTTCCCCACAGGGAAGGTCGCGTTAGGACCGCTGGCAACGAAGACTGCCGGCGGTCCTTCTTTTTTTCCTGTTGTGGAGCGCGGTCGGGGCTCAGGCCAGCGCCCCCCGACGTCGGTCGCGTGTCTGCCGCGACCGACTCCCGCGCGTTCCGCCGTTCGACGTGACTGGCGCTCCGGTCGACGTCACTCGCTACGGGGCAACGTCACTCGCCGCCGGGCGCACCAGCCCACCACGCTGAGTCCGCGTCCAAGTTCGCCTCGTCGAGCCCGACCTCCTGCATGCGCGCGACGAGCGTATCCGGGTCCCAACCCAGGTAGAGCGCGGCGCGTGTCTTGTTCAGACGTCCGCCGACCTTGCGGGTCGTTCGCAGCGCGCCCAGGAGATCCGCGCGCTGCGGATGACGCGAGGCCAGCCGACGGACGAGTTCGACGTGGAAGCGGCCCGCGACGAGCGCGACGTGCTCGCACGACAGCGAATCGCCCGCGCGGCCGCGGCTCGTCCGATTCAGAACGACGAGCTTGTAGACGAGGTTCTCGAGCTCGCGAACGTTGCCCTCCCACCGCTGTCGCCAAAGGAGCGCCAGCGCTTCGTCGGTGAACGACGGCGGTCGAAGCCCCTCCTCTGCTGCGAAACGCGCGCTGAGGCACGCGATGAGCGGGAGGATGTCCTCGCGTCGTTCGGCGAGCGGCGGAACGGCGAGCTGCAACCGGTCGAGCCGTCGCGCGAGGTCGGGTCGGAGCGACCCAGTCGCCAAGCCCGCGCGCGTCGTCGCGAACACGCGCACGCTCTGAGCCGCGCTGCTCACGTCGTCGCTCCGCGCGTCGTCGCGCGTGAGGTCCGCGCCGTCGAGCGCTCCGAACCAAGCGTCTTGTTGGAGCGAGGACAGCCGCTCGACGTCGTCGAGCAACAAGCTCCCCCCGGCCGCTCCGCCGACGAGCGTCGCCCATGTTTCCCGGCAACCCTCGACGCCGCACGTGAACACCCTTAACGGCCCGTTCGCGGCCGCGCTTTCGAAGTGGAGCCAGCGAGCGAGGACGTGCTTGCCGGTTCCGGCTGCACCCGCGAGTACCACAGGTGTGCGCGATCGCGCGGCGGCGAGCAAGTGCTCCGCGAACGTGCGGAAGTCGGCGCGAAACACGTCGAACCACACGTCGAATCCGAACTCCGCGCGGTGCCAGTTGCGGAACTGGGCGAGCCGGAGCGCGAGCCCCGCGCGCTCGATGACGGGCGAGTAGCGCTCGAGATCCGCCGGGCGAAAGTCCCGCAGCCGGCACGACTCGAACGCCAGCAATCCGCAGATACGAGTTCCCGCGAAAAGCGGGAACACCACGCCACACCAGGCTTCGAC
>JANLUN010000707.1:0-2979 GCA_031363505.1 Planctomycetota bacterium
GTCGTCCTGCGCGACATCGGCGATCCGCATCGGCTCGCCGGTCGCGGCGATGCGCCCGACCTTGCGCACGCCGAGCGGGAAACGACGAAACGCGCCGTCGAGCTTTCCCCAGGCGCCCTGCGCGCCGCTGCGCGGAGTGCCGGCGCTCGCAGCGAGGTGCAGGCAGATCGTCTGGTCCGGGCACTCGGCGCGCATCGGACAGGCGTCGCAGATGTCGCCGAGCCCCGTCAGCCAGATGCGCGCGAGCGCAACGCCGGCATCGGCGACGAGGCCCTCGACGACTCTGGCGAGCACGACATCGAGCGAACGCGCTTCCGCGGCCGCGAGCGCAACCTGCTCCAACCCTTCTAGGCGCATCGCGATGCACGGTACCACGAGACTTCGTTTTCGAGCGCGAAGATTCGTCAAACAACGAAAACTCGTCGACATTCGAGAACATGGAAATCAATCTTTTCAAAGAGTTGCGCGGAGGTCTGCATCCGGCACGAGCGCTGCAATGACGTCGAGCAGCGGTGGCCATGGCGGTCCGCCCGACCTCACAAGACAAAGGGAGACCCAATGCCCCGTTTGCAGCCCGTCGATCCGAGCGAGAGCACCGGCAAGACCAAGATCCTCCTCGAGGGCGTCGGCAAGGCGCTCGGCGTGATCCCGAACATGATGCGCACGATGGCGGAGGCGCCGCCGGTGCTCGAGGGCTACCTCGCGCTGTCCGGTGCGCTCGCCAAGGGACGCCTGTCCGCGAAGCTGCGCGAGCAGATCGCGCTCGCGGTCGCCGAGCAGAACGCCTGCGAGTACTGCCTCGCGGCGCACTCGCTGCTGGGCGGGAACGCCGGCCTTGCCGCGGACGAAATCCTCGCGGCGCGCCGCGGCGATTCGCTCGATGCGCACGCGCACGCGGCGTTGCACTTTGCGCGCACCGTCGTGGCGTCGCGCGGCGGTGTCGCCGACGCCGATCTCGTACAGGTCCGCGCGGCCGGCTTCGACGACGGCGAGATCGCCGAGATCGTCGCGCACGTCGCGCTGAACGTGCTCACCAACTACCTGAACCGCGTCGCCGAGACCGAGATCGATTTCCCGAAGGTCGCGGCGCTCGCGCCCGTCGCTGCGCAGTGATTCCCCCGATCGCGCCGCCGTTCACGCGCGAAACGGCGCTCGCGAAGGTGAAGGCGGCCGAGGATGCGTGGAACTCGCGCGATCCCGAACGCGTGGCGCTCGCGTACACGGAGGACTCGGAGTGGCGCAACCGAAGCGAGTTCTTCCGCGGGCGCGATGCGATCCGCGCCTTCTTGCGCGGCAAGTGGGAACACGAACTCGAGTACCGGCTGATGAAGGAGCTCTGGTCCTTCACCGACGATCGCATCTCGGTCCGCTTCGAGTACGAGTGGCACGACGCCGCGGGTCAGTGGTTCCGCACCCACGGCAACGAACACTGGGAGTTCGACGCGCGCGGACTGATGCGGCGGCGCGACATGAGCGCCAACGACGTCCCGATCCACGAGCCCGAACGGCGCTACCGCTGAGAGGCCCCAATGACCCACCAGTTCCACGAAGGCGAGCGCGCGATGCAGCGCCGAGCCGGTGTCGCGGGCACAGCCGACCGCGTCGGCGGCAGCATTCATCCCGAGATCCCGGCGCGCGCGCAGGCGTTCCTGCCGGAGCATCCGTTCGCGGTGCTCGCGAGCCGCGATGCGGCCGGGCGCGTCTGGGCCTCGGTCGTGCACGGCGCGCCGGGCTTCCTGCACGCGCCTTCCGCTGCTGTGCTCGAGATCGACGCAGCGCCGCTCGCGGGCGATCCACTCGCACAAAATCTGGCCGTTGGCGCGCCGATCGGCGCGCTTGTGATCGATCTCGCGACGCGGCGCCGGATCCGCGTCAACGGACGCGTCGAGCGCGCGGCGTCGCCGATTCGCGTCGCAGTCGACGAGTGCTTCGCGAACTGCCCGAAGTACATCCAGCAGCGCGAACTCGTAGCGGAAGGCCGCGCGGTGTCGGCGGCTTCGATCCCAAAGGAGACGGCCGCGCTCTCGATGGGACAGCAGCTCCGCATCGCGCGCACCGACACGTTCTTCATCGCGTCGGGCCACGGCGCGACGGGACTCGACGCGTCGCACCGCGGCGGTGCGTTCGGCTTCGTCGAGGTGCTGGACGAACGCCATATCGCGTGGCCCGACTACGCGGGCAACTCGATGTTCCAGACGCTCGGCAATCTCGAGACCGACCCGCGCGCCGGCCTTCTCTTCGTCGACTTTGCGACCGGCGATCTGTTGCAGCTGAGCGGCCGCGCGCGCGTGGACTTCGATCCCGCGCGCGCAGCGAACTTCGCCGGCGCCGAGCGGACCGTGGACTTCGAGATCGACGCGGTCCGCGAGACGCCGGCCGCGCTGCCGCTGCGCTCGTACGCGGTCGAAGCCTCTCCGTACAATCCGGGGTGAGGATCGCATCGCACGGCTAGGCTGTGCCTCCATGCGCCCCGAACTTCGCCTCGCGACCGCTGCTGACGCCGACGTGCTCTTCGAACTGGTCCGCGCGTTTCATGCGGAGGAAGGCTACCCGCTCGACGAACGTGCGGGGCGGCGTGCGCTCGATGAACTGCTTTCCGACACGTCGCTCGGTCGCGCGTGGATCGCATGGAACGGAAGCGAGGCGCAGGCCTACGTCGTGCTCGTGTTCGGCTTCAGCATCGAGTTTCGCGGACGTGACGCGCTGATCGACGAACTCTACGTGCGGCCGGACGCGCGCCATCGCGGCGTCGCGCGGGCGCTGCTCGACGAGGTCGAGACCGCGTGCGCCGCACTCGGCCGCCACGCGATCCACCTCGAAGTGGAAGGCGACAAGTCGGACGCGGAAGCGCTCTACCGCCGACGCGGCTTCACCGGAACGGCGCGGCGCCTGCTCAGCAAACGGCTTGCGGCGTTCCTCGTGGCGGCATCGTGGCTGCTGGCGGCGACAGAGGGCTTCGCCTGGGGACCGGACGGTCAC
>JANLUN010000757.1:0-1702 GCA_031363505.1 Planctomycetota bacterium
AGACCCAGCGCGTCGTCGCGACATGGATCCGCTCGGGCCGACGCGCTCCGCGGGCGTGCGCGGAGCTCGACCGCTGGATCATCACCGGTCTAGAAGAGCTCCCGCCGCCGAGCCACCGACTGCGGTCAGTGCGGCCGATCGGAACGCACTACGACCTCGAGGTCCTGCGCGCTGAAATTCTCACGCGCGAGCTCGCCGCCGATTTCCCCGACCGCGAGCGTTGGCCGCTCGTCACGTGGGGACGGCGCACGCTGAGCCGCACGCGTCACTCGCTGCGCCTCGGCAGCTTCGACGCGGACGACGGCATCGCACGGCTGCATCCCGTGCTCGATCAACCGGGGGTTCCGATCTGGTTCGTGCGCTACGTCTTGTTCCACGAGCTCCTGCACGCCGCTCTGCCACCACGTCGCGGCAGCGGATCGCGCTGGATCCATCACAGCGCGGCGTTCCGCAAGCGCGAGCGCGCGTACGGCGATTACCCCGCCGCGCTCGCGTGGGAGGATGAGCACATGACCGAGCTCATCCGGTCCGCGCGCCGCGGCACGCCGCTGCGCACACGGCGTTCACCGGAGCCGGTGGCACCTGTGCCGAATCGAGCACCGGCACCCAGTCGGGCACCGGCGCCGCTTCCCGCGCCGAAGAAGCGCGGCTTCTGGCAGTCGCTGCTCTTCCCGGGATAGCTGAGCGCCGCCGTGGCTGCGCTTCTTCCCCACTCGACCGTGCGCGGCGCACTCAGCGCTGTGCGTAACGCGACGCCGTGTCTTCCGCGCTCGCCCCCGTGAGGCAGCAGCCGAGCACGTTGCCGCCGAGGTTCTCGAGCATGTTGTGCGTCTGCTCGACGTAGTGGCGCGGCGTGTAGCCGAGGCGCACGACGAGCAAGATGCCGTCCGCCAGTGCGCCGAGCATGCTCGCGTCGCTGATCGTCATCGCTTCGGGCGTGTCGATGATCATGTACGCGAAGCGCTGCTTGCAAGAGTGGACGAGCGTCTGCATGCGCTCCGAGCCCAGGAGCTCGGACGGATTCTCGGGCGGCGCGCCCGCGCTGATGATCGAAAGTCCAGGCGCCGACGTCGCGCGGATCGCGCGATCGAGCGAGCACTCTCCCCGCAGCAGTTCCGTCAGTCCTTGCCGGTGCGGCAGCCCGAGGTAATCCTCGATCGCCGGATGGTGCAGGTCGGCGTCGATCACGAGCACGCCCGTGCCCGGCAGCTCGGCCATCGCGAGCGCGAGGTTGATCGCCGCCACCGACTTGCCCTCGCCGCGCAGCGCGCTCGTCATCACGATGCTCCGCGGCGCACCTTCGGGGTTCAACGCGGTGATCGAGTTGCGCAGCCGACGGAATTGCTCGGCGATCTGACTGCGCGGAGCGACGACCATCGCCAGCTCCTCGTGCTTCAACGGGATCCTCTTCGCCTCTTCCGGATCGCCCGGGGAGAGCGGTGAGAGCGGAGCTCGGCCGGATGCTGCGCCTGTGGAGTCGGACATGTGGCTTCGTACCTGAACCGTCGACGAGCCGGACGGGCTCGCCGGGGGAAACATCATCCTCATCGGCGTTTCCGAGAAAAGTCCCGGAGCAGATTCGTTCGCGAAAGCCTGGCGCTAGCCCAGCTTCTGCTCCGTCGCAGCCAACTCGTGTCCGGCAAGGAGTTGGCTTCGATCCGATCCTCGGTGACCCCACAGGTCACCCTCGGTCGTCTCGAAG
>JANLUN010000816.1:0-5083 GCA_031363505.1 Planctomycetota bacterium
GCTCGGTGTCAAAGGCAACGCTCGACTGGAGAACGGTGCGTTCCCCGCGCTGAACGACGGGACGCGTTGCGTCGACGGCGGGCTGATTCGCTTCGGCGGACACAACGCCGGCGCGAACGGATCGCCGGCGGGTGCGTGGCACTATCCCACGACAGCGCCGACGGAAACCGCGCCGATTTCGATTCGCACGGCGTCGTCCAATGGGCAGACCACGTGGTTCCAAGTGCTCCACCGGAACACGCCGAACTCGTTCTGCTTCTCCGACTCGCTCGCGGGCAGCAACTGGTCGAACGGCATGGTCATCAAGTGGGGAGCTCCCTGAGCGCGCTTCCCGAGTAGCTGCGATTTCGTTTCGAGCTGGCGCCGCGATCACGGCGCCAGCTCGTTTCTTGGGAGCACCCATCCCGGTCTCGAGCGTGCGCGCCATGGGATCACGCTCGTTGAAGCGTGCGTGGAACTCCCGAATTGTTGAGTCCACCGAGGATCGCTAACCTCCGTGGTTCGCCGTGCGCCAACTGCGCGCCGCGACACCTCGATTCCACTTTTTCCCGGAGGATTTCATGAAAACGAGTTCACACCTTGGCACGCTCGCGGCGATCGCGCTCGCGACATTGACGGCCTGTAGCACGACTTCGAGCGAGCAGCGCACGACGAACAGCTCCGTCCAAGACAACAAGACTGCAACGACGCCCGCGATGGGTTCGCACGGCGGACAAGACATGCCGCTGCCCCCGGGTTGGACCGCGGAAGACATGCAGGCCTGCATGGCCGCGGGCACGCCGGGCAAGATGCACGCGCATCTCCTGCAAGAAGTCGGCGTCTGGAAGGGCAAGACCACGATGTGGATGGGGCCGGGCGGCGAGTCGATGAAGAGCGAGTGCACGTCGACGATCACGTCCGTGATGGACGGGCACTTCGCGAAGTGCGAGATGGAAGGCGAGTTTCCCGGCATGGGCATGTACCAGAGCCTGGGCTTCAGCGGCTTCGACAACGTGTCGCAGAAGTTCGTGTCGTCGTGGCTCGACAACCACGGCAGCGGAATCATGCAGGGCACCGGTGATCTGTCCGCCGACGGCAAGACCATGACGTGGACGTACACCTACAACTGCCCGATTCGAAAGAAGCCGGCCACGATGCGCGAAATCCACCGCACGACCGGTGACAACGCGATGACTTTCGAGATGTACGGTGACGATCCGAAGAGCGGCAAGGAATACAAGATGATGGAGGTGGAGTTCACGCGCACGCGCACGTGAGCCCCGAGGGCCCCGCGAAACGGCGCTGGCTCGACACTCAGCTCGCGGCCAGCGCCGCCTCGATCGCCTTGCGCAATTCGGCGTCGCTCGGCGTCACCTTGCTCGGATAGAACGCGATCACTTTGCCGTCTTTCCCGATCAAGTACTTGCAGAAGTTCCAGTTCGGCAACTTGCCGGTCGCGCTCTCGAGCTGGCTGTAGACCGGCGACTGTTCCGCACCCGCTTTCGTCACGACCTTCGCGAACATCGGGAAGCTCACCGAATACTTCGCGGTGCAGAATGATTTGATCTCCTCCGCGCTGCCGGGTTCCTGTCCGCCGAAATCATTGCTCGGATAACCGAGCACGACGAAGCCGCGCGGTTCGAGCTCCGAGTAGAGCTCCTGCAGTCCCTTGTACTGCGGGGTGTATCCACACTCGCTGGCGGTGTTCACGACGAGCGCGACCTTGCCCGCGTACTGCGCGAGCGCTTGCGGGCGGCCTTCGATGTCGGTCGAGTTCAGGCCGTAGAACCCGCCCACCTTTGCGGAAGCGCTCGGCTCGCGATCGCTTTCGCGCGACGCGGAGCAGCTGAGGAGGACGACACACAAGGCCAGCGAAACAAGGGTCGTGAGGGTCATAGTGCGAGGAATTGTACGTTTGGCCGCGGTGGTCAGCGATGATGCCGATGGCCCGGCACGCACAGTGCAATACACGGCCGTTCGCTCCACCGTGATTTCGCGGTGACAGCGTCCAATCACTGGAGGCAGCTTCCATGTCCAATTCGATCGCGTGGGCTCTCGTCGGTTCGTCCGCACTCTTCCTCGCCATGACAGGCGCGGGTGGAACGCCCTTCGGAGTTCCGGGCTCGCTCGCGGTTCCAACGACGGGCGGACCCAACGTGCCCGCGTTCCACTTCGGCGGGAACGGCGGTCCGGGCGGTGACTTCGATTGGGAGATTGGGAGTGAGCTCGGCGGTCCGATCGAGACGCAGATCCTCGACACGACGTTCACCGTGATCACGAACAGCACGCAGACAGCGACCGAGGTCGTCCTCAACGGCAAGGTCGAGGTGCGCAATCTCACGATCTGGGACAACGGCCGACTCTTCGTGCAGGGGCCGAATCCGTGCGTGATCCAAGCCTCCGGCGAAGTGCGCATCGAGGGAAAGTTGATCCTCAGGGGCAACAACAACAGGGGCGTGACCTCGTTCGCTGCTGCGCACATTCCCGAGTTGGGCGCCGCCGGACAGGCCGGGGGAGGCGCAGGCGGAACGGGCAGTCCCTTCACGAGCCAATCGGACCCACAAGGGTCGCCCGGGTTCGGCGCGTTCAGCGCTCCCCACGGTGGAGGCCGCGGGGGCGAGTCGGGGTACAGCGACGGCGGGATCAACTCACGCCGACCCGGCGGCGGAGGTGGGGGCACGTTCGGCCAGGATGTCCTACGACCGAGCCCGAATCCCAACGGCTGTCCAGAGCAATTCATGATCGGTCTCGATGCGGAGCGCGGATTCAACGGCTCCATCGAATCGAACGGTATCTTCAACAGCGGCGCAATCAGTGGACCTGGTCAGCAGCCGCAGGGTGGCGCAGCCGGCCCGCGGCCGTTCGTCGACATCGACATCCACGGGAACCTGAACTTCGAGAACGACTTCTGGGGCGCGATGATCACGCACGACGGACGCAGGATCCTCGGTGAACTGCTCCATCCCTGGGCCGGAGCGGGTGGCGGCGGCGGTGGAGACTCCGTGAAGTCGCCCATTTTTCCGCAAGTTCCCTTCGATGTGTCGCTCAATCAGAAAGGCGCGGGTGGTGGCGGAGGCGGCGGTTGCCTCGTCGTCTTTGCGCGCGGCGACATCACGCTCGTGCGTTACGGATCGATCGATGCTTCCGGTGGAACCGGCGGCGGCGGAGAGAATACGAACGGCATCAATCGAGTCGGCGGCGGCTCGGGCGGT
This sequence comes from Planctomycetota bacterium, assembly GCA_031363505.1. Taxonomy (GTDB): domain Bacteria; phylum Planctomycetota; class UBA1135; order UBA1135; genus JANLUN01. The sequence continues at coordinate 3,192 of JANLUN010000816.1, forward strand.
GGATCCGGCGGTCACATCATTCTGCAGACCGCTTCGAAGATCGATCTCTCGCGCGTGAAAGCGGAGGCGCCGTACCCGAGCGCGCTGGCCGGCGGCATCTATGCGCTGGGCGGCCAAGGTGGCGAAGGACAGTTCGGCGTCGGCGGCGCGGGTGCCAACGGGATCGTCACGACGCCGAGCCGTGATGCTCTCCCTCCGAAACACTACCCGAGTGGCACGGGGGCAACGGACGGCCCGTGCGCCGTTCAAGGCAATACCGTGGGCAACGCCGGAAGCGTCGGGAGCGCGGGGCCCGGGGATGTCGTCTACAACTGCGGTGGAGACGGCGGTCCAGGGATCATTCAGCTGCACGTTCCTTCCCTCTCCGACATCATCCCGCCGGTTTCGCCGCGCATCGATCTGGCCTACGCACTGCGGCCGCCGCCCGTCGGCTCGACGCCGGACACCGTCAACACGCCCACCGCGTGGGACCATCTCCTGCCGGTGATCGGAGCGGGCAAGAAGCCCGACTAGCTCGCGAGCGCCCGCGCTCGGCTAGAATTCAGTTCACGTCGCGCCCACTTGCACCGCCGGAGTTCCGGGCGTACGTGTAGATCGTGCCTCTCGCCCGCTGGTTCGTCTGGTTCGTAATCGCGCTGGGTCTACAAGTCCCCAGCGATCTGACGTTCCGCGTGTGCCTGTGCGAAGGCTTGCTCGGCGCGGGCCTCTCGTTCACGCACGAATGCCGGCCCGTCGTCGCGAAGAGTTGCTGCGACGACGCCGAGGTGAGTGAGCAACCCGCTCGCGATGCAGGCTGCGAGCGAGAGGCGAGCTGCCGCTGCGTGCTCGTCCACGTGCCCGAGCGAACGGGCACCGCGAAGGCGACGCCGGATCCGACGCCGGATTTCGCGTCACCAGGTGAGCGCATCCGCTTGCGCGTGCTCTCGGATCCCGAAATCCGGTACACGCGCCTCGACGAGTCCCGATCCCGCGCGCACGATCCGCCGTGGGAGCGCGCGAACTTGCCGCTTCGGATCTAGACGAAGAACGCCTTCGACGTGCGCTCGACAAGCCGCGAGCCGCCCTGCCGAATTCGTCCGCGCATCGGACGCACTGTCGTTTTGTGATTTCGTCCATTCCGCGCCCAAGGCGCCGATCCATTCACGCATCGAGATTCCATCATGTTCCATGCTCTGTTCGCGCTGATGCTCGTCGTGCCCGCGCAGTCGTCGATCCTCCCGCCGGTCTATCCCAACGCCTCGTGCCCGATCATGGGCAAGCCCGTGTCGACGCGCCTTTTCGCGGAGACGGACAGGGGCCGCATCTTCGTGTGTTGCAAGAGCTGCGTGCCGGACATCCTCTCCAACGTCGACATCGCCTATCGAACCGCGTTCCCATCGGACAAGCGCATCGAGAACGCGAAGTGTCCGGTGACCGGGAAGGAGATCACGAAGGACTCGCCGACGATCGTCCTTCAAGGATTCGAATTCCGCGTGCACGACGCGGCCGCGGCCAAGATCGCGCGCGACGAATCGCAGATTGCGCTCGCGAAGCTCAACGATCCAAAGCTCGTCGACGTCGAGAACAAGGTGTGCCCGGTCACGGGCGCGGCCACGACCAAAAACGCGTTCGTCCTGATCGAGGGTCACATCGTGCGCCTCTCATCGCCCAAGGCGATCGAGGAGGTCCAGAAGGATCCGAAGAAGGTGCTCGCGAAAGCGAAGGAGTTGCGCGCCGAAGAGGACAAGGATCGCGTGAAGTAGCCGCGGAATACGTACCTATGAAGCGCTCTGGCTATCTCGCATCCGTCTGCATGCTCAGCGCGTGCGCCAGCGTCGATCGGCAGCAGTCGGCCGACTTCGACGCCGTGCGCACCGCCGTTCGCGAACGCACCGCGGCCCTGCTTCCGTCGA
>JANLUN010000826.1:0-1276 GCA_031363505.1 Planctomycetota bacterium
AGCGGCGCGCCCGCTCGAGCGCACCGCGAAGGTGTCGGCCTCGAGCAGTGTGACTGCGGGTCCCGAGTGATTCACGAGGAAGGCTACGCCCGCATCGGCGCGCGTACAGGCTTCCAACGCCACCCACGTGCCTTGGCTCGCCGCGAAGAAGCCCACGGCGCGTCGTTCGATGTCGGTGCGCGCCGACAGCGCCGTGACGGCCGCGAGCGCGTCGTTCGCAAGTTCAGCGAATCCGACCTCGCGCCAGTTTCCGCTAGACGCGCCCGACCCGCGCTTGTCGTAGACGAGGCACGCGAAGCCGAGCCGTGGCAGGAACTGCGCCGGGAAGCGCGTCGAGGCCTGGCCGCGCTCCGAATCTCCGCCGCCGGGAACGAGGATCAGGGCAGCGTGTGGGCCGGGGCCCTCCGGCAGTCCGAGTGTCGCGGCGAGGCGCACGTCGCCGTTCGCGAAGACGAGCTCCTCCAGGCGCACCGCCGGCGCCGGCACCGCCCGCAGGACTAGCGTGCCCGTACGTCCGTCGGGGCGCGTCAAGATGCCAGCGAGCCCCGTCCCCTGTGTGTGCAGCACGGCGTGTCCGAGGCCGAACGGCAAATCGAAGGCAAGCACGTCCGCCGCGCGATCGGCAACGAGCGCGTTTCCGAGCGACCACTGCGACACGAGATCGAGGTGCAACGTCTCGCCACGGAGCTCGAAGCCGAGTTCGGATACCTCATCGCCGCGGAGCTCGCCCCAGTAGTAGCCATCGGCAATCGCCTGCGCGTGCGCGGTCGCGCACAGGAAAGTCGTGAGGAGCCCGGCGAAGATGCAGCGCATCGTGAACGCGAGCATAGTCGATCCAATCGCTGTTCCCGCGCCTCTCCTACGACGAGGCAGCGAAGATCCTCGCCAAGAATCCCGAATCAACGATCAGGTACGGCGACGACTTCGGCGCGCCTGACGAGACGATCCTCTCGAACCTGTACGACCGCCCGATGATGGTGCACCGCTATCCGGCCGAGGGGAAGGCGTTCTACATGAATCGCGACGGCGCCGATCCGACGAAGTGCTTGTGCGTCGACGTGCTCGGCAGCGAAGGCGTCGGTGAGCTGATCGGCGGCAGCCAGCGCGAGGACGATCTCGAGTTGCTGCTCGGACGCATCCGCGAACACAAGCTGCCCGAGGAAGCGTTCGCGTGGTCCCTCGACCTGCGCCGCTACGGCAGCGTGCCGCACGCGGGCTTCGGCCTAGGACTCGAGCGCACCGTCGCCTGGATGTGCGGCATCGAGCACGTGCGCGA
>JANLUN010000837.1:0-4962 GCA_031363505.1 Planctomycetota bacterium
CGTAGTCGACCGCCGGATCGAGCAATACGTCCGCCGCCGCGACGCTGGGATGCGGGCCGCCGCAGATCACGATCACGTTCGGCATGCGGCGCTTGATCTCGCGCGCGACCTCGTGCATGCAGCCGGCTTCGTACGTCATCGCCGACAGGCCCACGACATCGGGTCGCAACTTCTCGAGCGCGTCGCACGCCTGGGCCGGCGTCCAATCCTCGACCTTCATGTCGAGGATGTGCTGGTCGGTATGACCCGCTGCGCGCGCGGCCGACGCGATCGCCATGATCCCGAGGGGATGGACGTGCGTGAACTGCGTGTAGGGGTGGTACGTCTGGACGAGGGCGGTGCGGAGCATGGGAACCCGACGGGTGTGCCGCCGGGAGTGTTCCATGGTAGCCGACGATCGACTGCGCGCGGCAGGGGGCCCCGGCGCGCAGCGTGGAACCGCTCGTGATTCGGTCTCTGCGTGTGCTGAGTTACAACCCTGCCGGCACCGCTGCTAGGCCGCGGATCGTCTCCGTACCGCCGATCGTTCCGACGAGCGTCGCCTGCCCCGTCGCCAGGCTGATCGAGTAGAGCTGCGAGACGCCTGCTGCGGGCGCCGTGATCGCGGCGAACGCTCCGCCCTGCGTCGAGATGTCGAATCCCACGACTTGCGAGGCGTCGACGTTCAAACCGCCCACGGTGAACAACGAGCCGGAGTTCGGGCTGATGGGTGTACCGGTGGGAGATCCGAGCGTGACGAGCACATCGAGCGACGTGTCGATCGCGTACAGCGTGGTCGACGTCGATCCCGCGAAGTTCGACGAGTACGCCGCGGCGACGATCGACGGATTGGAGCCGGAGTTCACGTCGCTCGCGGCGTACCCCAAGTTGCCGTCGACGCCGAGGATCTCGCCGGTGACCGGATGCACGCGCAGGTTTTGATCGAGGTCGCTCAGGATGCGGATGCGGTCGACGGAGGGATTGAAGTCGAATCCGTACTCCGCTCCCGCGAGCCCGAGCCCGAAGGCGCCTGCTCCGATCTGCGTGGCCGCTCCCGTGCTTCGATCGATCCTGTAGAGTCGATTCGCGCTCCCGAGCGCGACGAGGTCGTGCGTCGCGGGGCGGAAGTCGATCGCCAGGACAGTCTCGCCCGCTTGCATGCCGGACACGGCGACGGTGCCCAGCAGCTCTTCCGGTTCGCCCGCGAGGAACGACACCAGCTTGTTGCTGCTCGTGACTCCGTAGAGACGCGGCGCGGCGGGAAGCTCGATCGCGATGTCGCGCACCGTCGTGAGCCCGCCGATGGTTCCGATCAAGCCCGCGAATCCGGTGTCGAGATTGATGGCGTAGAACTGTGAGTCGCTCGCCCCAGGCGCTGTTATCGAAGCCACTGCGCCACCGAAGGACGACACGTCGAACCCGACGCGCGTCGTCGCATCGATGCCGAGCGCGCCGACGGTGTAGAGCACACCCGAGTTCGGCGATTGCGGGATCCCACCCAGCGAACCCTGTCTCACCAAGACGTCGAGCGCGGCGTCGATTCCGTACAGCGTCGTCGATTTCGATCCCGCGAAGTTCCCGGTCGACGCCGATGCAACCACCGTCGGATCGGCGCCGCTGTTCACGTCTACCGCATCGAACGCGAGTGCCCCGTCCATCGCCGCGACGGTGCCAGTGCTCGGGTTCAGGCGCAGGTTCTGCTCGACGTCGCTCACGACGCGTAGCCGATCCGGAACCGGGTTGAAGTCGACACCGAAATTCGTTCCGGCGAGCAGGGGAGCGAATTGCCCCGCACCGATCTCGGTCGCCACGCCCGTCGTCGTGTTGATTTTGTACACGCGGCTCGTCGCACCGAGACCGATCAACGCACCAGTCGCGGGGCGGAAGTCGATGGCGACGACGCTCTCGTTCGGCTGCAATCCGGTGACGGCAACCGAACTCAGGAGAAGGCTCGGGGTCGCGGGATGGAACGACAGCAGCCGGTTCGCGCTCGTGATCGCGAATGCTCGCGGTGATTGTGGCGGCACGACGGCGATGTCGCGGATCACGGTTCCACCGCCGATCGTTCCGAGGAGTGCGGCGAACCCGGTCGTCAAGTTGATGGCATACAGCTCGGAGCTCGTCGTCCCCGGTGCATTGAGGCATGCGAACGCTCCGCCGGAACTAGAGATGTCGAAGCCCGCATCCTTCGACGTGTCGACTCCGAGCAGTCCGACGGTGAAGAGCTTGCCGCTATTCGGCGACACCGGTGTGCCGCCCGCCGATCCTTGCCTGACGAGCGCATCGAGCCCTGCGTCGATCGCGAACAGCGTCGTGGAGGTAGCCCCGAAGAAATTGTTCGTGAACGCCGACGCCACGATCTCTGCATCGAGACCCGTGTTGGGATCGGCGGCGTCGAACTCGACGGGCGCATCCGTGGCGAGCACGACTCCGGTGAAAGGTGAGAGCCGTAGATTCTGATTCGCATCGCTCACGACGCGGATGCGATCGACGACGGGATTGAAATCGAAACCGAAGTTGGTGCCGGTGAGAGCTGGTGTGAACGCGCCCGATCCAACCTGCGTCGCAACGGCCGTCGCGGGATGGATGGCGTAGACGCGACTCGTGCTTCCGAGCGCGAAGAGTTCGCCAGTACCCGGTCGATTGTCGATCGCCACGAGCGTCTCGCCCGACACGAGCCCAGTGACCGGTCGCGAGCTGAGCAGCGTGCTCGGCGCGCCCGGATTGAGCGAGACCAGCCGATTGTTCGTCGTGATTCCAAAGATCGTGGCGTCTCCACTCGCGGCGATGCTGCCGCCGCCTCCGCCACTGCCTCCGCCGCCACTACCGCCCCCGCCGCATGAGGAGGCGATTGCAAGCAGGGCAAGGACGAGGCCGAACGGTTGAAGGAACTTCATGGGGGTCTCCAGAATGGAGTGGGGGAACCGGGTAGTCTGCGGCGCGCAGCGTCGCTGTCTCCGGACCGCAATCCGGTGCGAGGGACGATTCGCGCCATCCGGCGCCCGTCCTAGGTCGCGCGCGGCGTGGTTTGAGTACTGGGTCGCACGGAATTGTCGATCGCGCGCGCCTGCCAGCGCGGGTGGTGGCGATCCCGGCCTCTCCACTTCTACACTGGCTAGCTCGATTCGGCCGGAAATTCGAGCGATACGTGCGCAACGAGTCCCAAACGATCGGTCCCTACCGAACGCTGCGCGAGCTGGGCCGTGGGGGCCAGGCGATCGTCTGGCTGGCCGAAGACACGCGCATTCAGCGCCAAGTCGCGCTGAAAGTGCTGCCGCACCTGGGTCCCGGTGGGGAGGAAGCGCTGAAGCGCTTCCGGCGCGAGGCCGAGGTCGCTTCGCGATTGGAGCATCCCGGAATCTGCGGACTTCTGGAAGCGGACCTCGATCGGGGCGTTCCGTACATCGCGATGCGCTACGTGCCGGGCGAGACGCTCGCGAAGCGACTCTCGAATGCGCGTGCCGCAGGTGATCCGCCGCCGAATCGCGCTGCGCTGCGCGATCTTGCGCTGATCTTCGAGAAGTGTGCGCGCGCGCTGCACGTCGCGCACGAGTCGGGGATCATCCACCGCGACGTGAAGCCGGCGAACATCATGCTCACGCCGGACGGAGAGCCCGTGATCTTGGATTTTGGGCTCGCGCGCCACGACGATCACGAGGCGCAGCAGATGTCGATCAGCGGCGAGGTTTCCGGCACGCCGGCGTACATGAGCCCCGAGCAGATGACCGGGCGCGCGCGTCCCGATCGACGGACCGACGTCTGGTCGCTCGGCATCGCGCTCCACGAGTGCGCGACGCTTCAACATCCGTTCGAAGCGGCGACGCGCGAAGTGCTCCTGCAGTCGATTCTCTCGGAGGATCCGCCTGATCCGAAGCGCGCGAACTCTCACATCGATCGCGATCTCGCGACGATCCTCGAGACGTCGACGGCGAAAGAGCGCGATCGGCGCTATCAGACGGCGCTCGATCTGGCCGAGGACCTGCGGCGCTGGCGCGAGAACGAGCCGATCCGCGCGCGTCCGGTGAGTCGCTTCGAGCGCGCGCAGCGCTGGGTGCAGCGCAATCCGGCGCTCGCGTGGAGTGGTTCCGCGATCGTCGTGCTCTTGATCTGCGCGAGCGCGCTCCTCGCGTACGGAGTCGGCGCGGCGGACAAAGTGAAGGTGGAGACGCAGCTGCGCGCCGATGCGGACTCCGCACGCGAGCGCGCGGAGTCCGAGCGTTTGCGCGCCGACGAAGCGCGCGCTGCGCTCGAGCAAGTGCAAGTCGATCGCCGCTTCGCGGCCGAGCTCGACGACCTCTCGATGCAGATGGGCACGTTTCTCTACGGGCTGCAGGATCCGAAGAGCGCGGCCTCGGTTCTTCCCGGTTACTTGGACGCGTTCCGACGCTTCGGCATCGACCTCGCGCACCCGGAGAGCGCGAGCTCGGTGCCGGTACGATTCGCGGTCTTCCGCGAGCGCAATCCGGACTTGTGGACGGGTGTTCGCGAATCGATCGGCAATCTCGCGTGGCTGATCACGAGTGAGCACGTGCAAGCGAGCGACTCGATGCGAGCGCAAATCGTCGCACTGCTGGCTTCGATGCCGAGGAACCCGTGGCCCGAGTTGGACCGCGCCGTGCGCATGTGGGAGGAGGCGAAGGTCGACGAGTTCGACGCGCTCCTCACCGACGAGGCACTCGAGAGCAAGGGCGTCGACGAGCTCTCGCACCTCGCCGACGCGCTGTTCGCGGTCGACGGTCGACTGCCGTCGGTGCAGCGCGTCCTCGAATACGCGCTGCGCAAGGATCCCGGTTCGTTTCGATTCCACTTCCTCGCCGGCTCGCTCGGATTCATCTCCGCGTTCGAGGCGAAGGAGCAAGACCCCAAGGCATTCGAAGCGCGCATCGCCAAGATCCTCCATCACATGCAGGTCGCGGTGACGCTGCGTCCGCGCTCGGGCTTCATGCGCGCGATGCTCGCGAGCGCGCTGGCGATGAAGGGCGA
>JANLUN010000855.1:0-7102 GCA_031363505.1 Planctomycetota bacterium
CCGTGGCAGGCCGCGCACCGCAACTCGCTCATCAAGAGCCGACCGACCTGCGGTTCGGTCAGCGGAAAGCCACCCTGCGCGAGCAGGAACACGTCGTAGAAGTCGAGCGCCACGGGCGCGTTCAGGAGCACGTTGACGACCACGTAGGCGTTCGTGTGCACCTGCTGCATGGCCTCGTACTTGGGCGGATCGAGCTGCTGCAGGTCCTTGATCACGTACTTGCAGATGTGCTTCGAGCAGGCCATGACGACGCGCCTCGCGAGCAGCGAACGGAACTGGCCGTCCGGCATGCGATAGACCACGCGCATGTGGTCGTCGTCCTCGACGCGCACTTCGACGACGCGCGTTCCGGAGCGCAGGCGATCGAGATGGCCGCTCGAATACGCGCGCACCAAGCGCTGCCACAGGGTGTCCGCCACGTAGGCGTTGCCACCGGGGCACACCCAGCGGCCGAACTCCTCCGCGGCGATGAAGTTCCAACCCGCGGCGGCGGAGAGCGCCTCCCAACTCGTGTTGAACGAGGAGTAGCAGTAACCCTGAATCCCCGCAGCCAAGAGTCTCGGAATCGGCAGTCCGACGCGCTCCTCGATGTCCTGACGGAGTGACTTCTTGTCGAGAGCCAAGATCCACGAGTTGTCGCGACCCTGCGCCAGCGGAATATCGGGATAGCTCTCCTCCGCGTAGTGCTGCACGACGCGCGCGTAGCGCAGAAACGCCTCTTGCTCTTCCGCGCTCAGACCGGCGCCGGACCAGAAGTCCGCGTAGATCGAGCCGCCGAGCTCGACCGGATCCTCACCGCCGCCGCTGAAGCGATAGACGCGATCGAGCTCGAGCTCGCGGTAGAAGCGGTCGAGCAGCGAATCCTTGTCGGGCTGGATGAAGTACGCGCTGCCCATCGAGTAGCTCGTGTCCATCCACGTCTCGCCCTTCGCGACGCCGCCGAAGCGATTGTGCAGCTCGAACACGACGGGATGGCGATGACGCAGCAAGTACGCGGTCGTGAGGCCCGACAGTCCGCCGCCGACGATCGCGATGTCCACGCTCTCGTCGGGCGCCGGATCGATTCCGCCGGGGTATTGCGTCTCGGACGTGTGGAAGGGGATCTGCGTGCTCGGGAACGGATCGCCGAAGAATCCGGGCGCGAAGGGATAGCCGCGAACGTCGACCGAGGAGCCGAGCTCGGAGAGGTCCTTCAACGGACGCGAACGCCACAGGCCTGCGTCGAGGGCGCGTGTCCGTGCCGCTCCGCGCAGAAGCGGCCACCATTGCGGATCGCGCGACATCCCGAGGAAGAACGCGGACAGGCCCTGGCTCAGGAACTCGCGGCGATTGTTCATGTCGACGTCGTACGCGCGCGCTTGCGCAGCCCGACTTCGCACTCGATGCTACGCCATCCCCGCGTTTCCGGCGACGGCGACACGCGGGATGCCGCTCGCGCGCGTCCACGCTGTCCGGCGGATTCCCGCACATGTTGTACGACGCGATCAAGCGACTGACGAAGCACTCGGTGATCTACGCACTGGGCCCGGCGGTCCACCGCGCGATCGGATTCGTGCTCTTGCCGCTCGTCACGGCGTACATCGGAACGACGGCGAACTACGGCATCACCGAGATGGCCGCGGTCGCGATCGGCGTCGGCAGCCAGCTCTTCGGCATCAACCTGCTGTACGGGATGTCGCGCTTCTATCCGGAGTACAAGACGGAGGAGGAGCGCGGGCGGCTCGTGTCGACGACGTTGCTCCTGATCGCGGGCACCACAGGTCTCGCGGTCTTGCTCGCGATTCTTTTTCGCGAGCGTGGCGCGGAACTCCTCTTCGGGTCACGCGACGCCGCGCCGGCGTTCGTTGCGATCGCGGGCATCCTGTTCTTGCAGAGCATCGGTCAAGTCGGGTTGCGCTACCTGCAGATTCGAGAACGCTCCGTCGCGTACGGCGTCGTGACGACGCTCAAGTTGCTCTGCGAAGTCGGCCTCAAGGTGTGGTTCCTCGTCGGGCTCGGCCTGCTCTACATGGGCGTCTTCTACTCGGTGCTCGCGGGCGAAGCGCTCGTCGCGGTCGGTGCCGTGTACGCGGTCGCGCGGCGTTCGGGGCTCGCGTTCTCGATGCCCATGGCGCGCCGGCTCGTGCGCTACTCGTACCCGCTGATCTTGTCGGGCCTCTGCATGTTCGTGTTGCACCAAGCCGACCGATTCGTCCTCCGACATTTCGACGTCCCGCTCGGCGACATCGGTCTGTACGGCTTCGCGTACAAGCTCGGCGCGATGGCGAGCACGGTCATCATCGAAGCGTTCGGCTTGATCTGGTTCACGTACATCTTCGGGATCAAGGACGAGTCGCACGTGACTCTCTTGTGCCGCAAGGTGCTCACGTACTTCACGTTGATCATGACGGTGGCGTCGCTCGCGATCGCGGTGCTCAGTCCGGAGCTCGCGCGCACGATGGGCACGCCCGAGTACTTCGAATCGCATCGCGCGATGCCGATCATCGCGTTCGGCTACGTGTTCTGGGCGATCTTCCAAGTCGTGCACACCGTGTTCTACATCCGTCAACGGACGGGACAGGTGACGTTCCTCGTCGCCGGCGCCGCCGTGTTCAACGTTGCGCTGAACTCCGTGCTCGCTCCGAGCTACGGGTATATGGGAGCGGCGTGGGCCACGCTCGGCACGTTCGCCGTGCTCGCGATCGCGGCGTGGATCGTGGGGGAGCGAGTGATGCCGGTCGGGCACGAGCTCTCGCGCGTCGTCGTCCCGATAGGACTCGCGGTCGCGCTCTTCTTCATCAGCCTGCTGTTGCCGCCCTGGCCGATCGTGGCGCTCGTCGCCGCCAAGCTCGCTCTCGTCGCCGCGCACCCAATTCTCTTGTGGCTGGCGGGCTATCTGAAACCGGGCGAAAAGGACAAGATCAAGGCCATGTCAAGCGAAGCCCTGGACCTGGTTCTGCGTCGACCGCGCCGCGCCGTCTGACGGATGGATTCGCTCACCGAGCTGCGCGCGAAGGTCCAAGCGCCCGTGCGTCGCTACAACGACGTCGCCGGCCTCGTGTACGGAGATCGCGTTTCGATCCACGTGACGCGCTTCTTCGTGCGCTTCAACCTGAGCCCGACGATCGCGACGCTCGCGTTCTTGATCTTCGGTCTGCTCGGCTCGGTGCTGCTGCTCTTCGGCGGCGTGTACTCGGTGCTCGGGTTCCTGTGCCTCTTCGTCTACTACATCATGGACTGCGTGGACGGCGAGGTCGCGCGCTACCACGGCCGCGAGAAGTTCGTGTTTGGCTTCCACGACTTCATGTTCCACCTGTACGTGAAGTCGGCGTTCTTCATCTGCTACGGGATCTACGCCGCGCGCACCGCCGGAGAGCCGTGGGTGTTCTTCTTCGCGCTGGCCGCCCTCGTCAGCACGCTGATGGCGAAGTTCCTGCACGACGTGAGCTTGATCCTGACGTGTCGCTACGTGCTCCTCCGATCGCCCGCCGAGCGCGATCGTTACGTGACGCAGATCCTCGCCGGCGCGGAAGGCGGCGCGCCCACACCGGACACGGCCGAGCCGACCGTGCCCCCCGGCCAGCAGTTCAGCTCACCTCTCGCGTTCCTGCGCACGGCTCTGACGAACTTCGACGTCGCGATCCTGCTCTTCGTCGCCGCGGCGGTCGTCGACATGTTCGTCGAGCCGTTCCAGATCGCGAACATCTCGGGCGACGCGAAGATCGCCGTGCTGATCTTCTACGGCGTCGTCACGACGTTCGACTTCTTCGACCGGCTGCACTCGCACTTGCGGAACAAGACGTTCTTCAAGGACGCGGCGAACGTGTTGCGCGCGGCGGACGAGTTTCGGATTCGGCGGTGACTGGCGGGGGCCGGCGAACTCCAGCGCGTGAACCAGCGCGAAAATTCACAGTGCCAAGGACATGCGATGATGGCTGATCAGAGTCTCAAGCTGTATGCGATCGCAGACTTCGACCTGGTGTGGTGCCAGAAATACCTGATCGCTTACATCGAGCTCATGACACCGCAAGCGCGTGGCGAGCATGATGCGTGGATAGGTCTTCAGTCCAGGGAGTTCCCAGGCGAGCACAACTTTTTGGACATTCTCGGTAGATCCCTCGCTCAGACCATCATCATCAGCTACAGCCGCCCCTGGTCAACCAACCGAGGCGACGATGGGCGACCTGCTCGGCTTGAGGAGTCGTTGTTGCTAGACATCGAGAAGCTTCTTAAGCGCGAGGCACCAGGTGAGCGACTCTTGCCATTCGATCGTGCGCTCCATCTACGCGTAGTGCGCATGAGGGACAAGATCGTCGCGCACTCCGATCACGCGGAATGGGAATTCGGGGTCGATCGTTCAGGCAGCGGCACAAGAACCGACCTCGCGGACCCCTTCAGGTACTTCTCCCTCGAGGAAGCACGAACGTTGTTGGCAAACACCGAGTCGCTGCGGTCAGAGCTCGCGGCGTGCAGGCGGCATGCGCTGTTAGCACCCGAGGGTGATTTGTGATCACCTACAACCCGCCTGAGATGCGCTCGCAGCGGACGCCGCTCCGCGACGGACGGCGGCACTGCGTTTGGTCGCGTTAGGCCACTACGTCTAGTACACGCTAGCCATGTCCGACGAGCGGTGGCCATTCGATCAGCCGAGGAACTGCGCGAGCATCTCGCTCCGCTCGATCGTTTTCGAAGGCGCGCCCATCCTCCACATCACGCACGACCTTGACGACCACAGCTGGCAGTTTCTGGGGCTCGACGACGCGCGCGAAGCAGATGCCTGTGTCATCTCTCTCGAACAGGCGATCGCATTGGATCCGAGCATCTTGGAGGTCGCTGACCTCGCGCCTGGTTGGCACGCATGGCGATCTGCGGTCGAAGCTCCCTGGTGCCGAGCGGAGAGTCGACCGGACACCAGTAATGGCTGATGCGGCAGCCGAGAAATGGCGGGCGCGTGCCGGAGAAAGCGGTAGCGTGGAGAGCGCCGCTCGCGGCTGAGCGGCGAGCCGTTGGACGATTCAGTGAACGACTTCGACCCCGCGCGCTTCGTCTACGTCAAAATCCAAGACCCGGTGGGTCCGCTCGATCGCGTCGACAAGTACGAGGACGAGCTCCAGGCGCTACTCACAGATTGTGGCCTCGGCGAGATCACTGGAGGAGGCTCTCAGTTGGGTGAGAACAGTGCGGACGGCAGTCCCACGATCGCGTTTTGCGGCGTCGACATCGCTGCTGTCGATCGCGAAGCCGTTGTTGCGCTACTCCGAGTGCAACTTCCGAGTCTCGGAGCTCCGGAGGGCACGGAGATCCACTACACGGCAAACGGAGTCAAGCTCCAGGACGAGTTCAGACGGAGTGGGTGGGTGATTGGACAGCCGCGCGACCTACTTCACCCATACTTCCAGTGCTAGGGTGCTCGCCACTGCCAACGGCGAACGAGCAGGATGTTGAAGATGACCTTGCGGGCGCCCGCGCGCGCAATGAAGCTCTCACGAACGATGAGTGTGAAGTCGCTCCTTGGTTCGTCGCTCCTCGTCCTCGTCGGTTGTGCGTCGAGCCCACTGACCCCGCTCGTCGTCGACGGACCGGAACTGCATGCCTCGCTCGTGACACGACAGCTCGACGACGTATCGATGCTCCACGTCCCCCGCGAAGTGCTACGCGACAATCCGCAGCTCTCGACCGACGCCAAGTTCGTCGAGGTCATTGCAGCTGCCGCGTCACAAGGTCAGCTCAGCAAAGATGGGATCCGCGCCGCCCTCTACTCCCTCTACCTAGGCGAAGGCCAACTCGGCCTCTACGGCTTGGAGGCTGCGTCCACCGCGGACGCCGACCGGCGCGAGCGTGCCATGCGCGAGATCTGGGCGTACGGTGAGGGACTGGGCCGCATGCGGGTTCACCGCGAAGGCAAGGTTCTCGTGGTCGTTTGGCACGATGGGGTGTCGCCTTCGTGCTGGGAAGCGGTAAACGCGAGAGTCACGCAACTCCTGACCGCCCGCTGATCTGGCGGCGATGAGTCGGGCCGACCGCCTAACTAGGCGTTGAGTCAGCCGCGGCTGGCGCGGCGTGGCTCAGCGCCAACTTCGTCGGTTGGCACAACTGTGGCTCGCTCCCTCTATCCGACGTCGGACTCCGCGATTGGATCTCCGTCGCGAGAACGGCTTCGCATCGCCGCTATGAAAACCTGAAACCACTTGCTGAGTGCGGCGATCTCTCTGAGTGGCATGAGGTCGAATGACTCGCCGCAAGACGCGACCACTCCAAGGTCTCGGCTCACCCGCGCGGTGGCTCAGCGGTCGCGCGACAGGTTGCCTTCGTCGGATCGGCTCACGGCGACGCTGCGCGAACAGCAGGTCGAACGCGCGAGTCTCGATACCGCGATTGCTGCCAACTCGACGGAGCTGGGGTATGGCGGGTGATCGCTCCGATCCCGACAAGCGGCTCACGCGCGGACGTGCTCGCGCCGAGGCGAACTTCCCCGTTGCGCGGTCGCGGGTGGGACTACCCGCGGACTACGCGGCGGCGCTCGCCGCGATCAAGGCGCGCATCGCGGAGGAACGGCTGCGCGTCGTCCTCTCGGCCAACGCCGCGATGGTCCTGCTCTACTGGGACGTCGGCCGGATGATCCTTGATCGGCAGAAGCAAGCGGGTTGGGGCGCGAAGGTGATCGATCGACTCTCGGCGGACCTGCGCGAGGCATTTCCCGAGATGCGGGGTTTCTCGCCTCGCAACCTCAAGTACATGCGAGCCTTCGCGGCAGCTTGGCCGGAGCGGGCAATTGTGCAACGGGTCGTTGCACAAATGCCCTGGCGTCAGAATCTCGCCTTGCTCGAGCGCCTCGACGATCCCGAGACTCGGCTCTGGTACGCGGAAGAGACCCTGCGAAACGGCTGGTCGAAGTCGATCCTGCTGCTGCAGATCGAAGGTCGCGCCCACGCACGTCAGGGGAAGGCCGACACCAACTTCAAAGCCACGCTTCCACCGGGCGACTCCGATCTCGCCCAACAAGTCTTCAAGGATCCGTACCTGTTCGACTTCCTCGGAACCGCCGACCCGCGCCGCGAGCGTGAGGTCGAGCAGGCGTTGGTGGATCACATCCAGCGCTTCCTGCTGGAGCTCGGGAGCGGCT
>JANLUN010000019.1:0-4417 GCA_031363505.1 Planctomycetota bacterium
GGCAAGAGTTCCGCGGCGACCGTCGTGCTCACCATGAGCGCCGGAATTCCGGCGCGCGCCGACGCGCCCGCGTCGAACGCGAGCAGCGGAGCGCCCGTGTCGAGCGGCGACGGCACGAGGATCACCGCCACCGAGCCATGACGCTTGGCGGTCATGATCTTGGTGAAGATGGAGCCGGAAGGTCCCCAGCTCTTGTCCTTGCTGACGAGCTCCGTGTCGGATGCTGCGCCCGCCGCCGGGCCGCTTGGAAGCGGCGGAGTTCCGCGCACGATGAACGCGATCCCACCCTGGATGTCCTTGTCCTGGTAGTCGTTCCAGGCGCGTTCCGCGTTCTCGATCCCGTAGCCGCAGAACACGAGCGGGCCGGAGACTTCGCCGCGCTCCGAGCAGAACAGCGGAACGACGGCCGGCGCGCGCCAGACGTTCTGATCCGTGGTGCCGACGTGCGATCCGCCGCCGTCGCGCGCATCCATCGGAACGGTGAACTCCTGCAGATATCGATTGGATCCCGAGGACGTTCCCGCCGGCTCGAGCCCGAGCTCGTGGAATCTCTCCGCGATCCACTCGCCGGCGATGCGACCTTGCTCGGTGCCCGCGCGCCGTCCCTCGCGCGCATCGTCCGCGAGCCATTTCACGTCCGACAGGAGTCGCGCGGCATCGCTGCGCGGGACGCTCGGGTTCGACGTCGCGCTGCACGCGGCGAGCACGAGAAGCGCGAGCGAAGTCGGCTGGAAACGAAGCCGGAGGCGTCCGTGAGTGGCTCGATTGTGCTGCATGCGGAGGGATCGTAGCGGCCCGCGCCGCCCATGCCACGGTCTGGTCGATGAGACGTGCTGCACACGCCCCGCGCCGTTCTTATGCTGTGTGGATGCACCTTCAGGTCCTGGCCAGCGGCAGCGAGGGCAACAGCACGCTGATCCGCGCGGGCGAGACGAACCTGCTCGTCGACGCGGGACTCTCCAAGGCCGACATGGAGCAGCGTCTCGATGGCGCGCGACTCCCCACCGCCGGCCTCGATCACGTCGTCGTGACGCACGGCCATCTCGACCACGCGCGCAGCGCGGGAGCGATCGCGCGCCGTGATCGCGCGACGCTGCATTGCGCGGAGAGCATGATGAGTCACGCGTCGGCGCGGCGCTCGAAGCGTCTCTCCGCGATCACGATCGACCGACCGTTCGAGGTCGAGTCGCGCCGCGGCGGCGACGCGGTGCAGCTCACGCCGGTGGGACTGCCGCACGATTGCGATCCGACGGTCGCGTACAAGGTCGAGCACGGCGGACGCGTGGCCGTGATCTTGACGGACATGGGACAGCCGAACGATGCCGTCGCCGAACGGCTCGCGGGTGCACATGTCCTGGTGCTCGAGTTCAACTACGACCCCGAGCTGATGCGCGTCGGTCCGTATCCGGCGATGTTGCAGCGGCGCATCACGGGCAACCGCGGTCACTTGTCGAATGAGCAAGCGGGCATGATGCTCGAACGACTTGCCGGACCCGAGTTGCACACGCTCGTGCTCGCGCACCTGTCGCTCAAGACGAACCGGCCGGAGCTCGCGCTCGAGATCGCACGGAGCACGCTGGATCGCTTGGGACTCGGTCACGTGCAAGTGCACGTGGCGAGTCAGCACGAGAGCGGACCGAGCCTCGCCGTGTGAAGATCGCACCGCTCGCATCGGTCCTGGCCTGTGCGCACTTGGCGACGTGCGCGAGCGACGCGGCGCATCTCTCGCCCGTCGTGCCAGGGGCTCCGGCGCACGACGTGACGTCGCAGTTCGAGCTCGCTCCCGGGCTCGAGGTGCACGTCTGGGCAGAGAGCCCCGACCTCTTCAATCCGACGGCGATCGACGTCGACGCGCGCGGGCGGCTGTGGGTCACCGAAGCCGTGAACTACCGCCAATGGGAAGGCCGCAATCCCGGGCTGCACCACGACGCCGGCGATCGCGTGATGATTCTCGAGGACACCGACGGCGACGGCGTGTGCGACTCGTCGAAGCTGTTCGTGCAGGATCCGGATCTCGTCGCGCCGCTCGGCATCGCGGTGATCGGCAAGCAGGTCGTCGTCTCGTGCTCGCCGTCGATCTTCGTGTACACGGACGAAGACGGCGACGATCGGTCGGACAAGCGCGAGGTGTTCCTCACTGGGTTCGGCGGACACGATCACGACCACGGTGTTCACTCGGTCGTCGTCGGTCCTGACGGACGCTGGTACTTCGCGGTCGGCAACGCGGGGCCGCACCTCGTCACCGACAAGTCGGGCTTCGAGCTGCGCTCGGGCTCGATCTACACCGGCGGCGGAGAGTTCGAAGCCGACAACGCGCCCAGCCTCATGTCGAGCGACGGGCGCGTGTACACGGGCGGGTTGATGTTGCGCGCCGATGGCGCGGGGTCGTTCGGGACGTCCGCGTCGAACCTGACGGTGATGGCGCACAACTTCCGCAATCCCTACGAGATCGCGCTCGACTCGTTCGGGAACATGTACACGAGCGACAACGACGACGACGGCAATCAAGCGTGTCGCACGACGTGGGTGATGGAGGGCGGGAACTACGGCTTCTTCTCCGCCGACGGATCGCGCACGTGGCAAGCGGATCGCCGACCCGGGCAGTCGACGCAGACCGCGCATTGGCATCAGGACGATCCCGGCGTGATGCCCGCCGGCTCGATCACCGGTGCGGGCGGACCGACGGGCGTCGTGGTGTACGAAGGCGATCTCCTCGGAACGGACGCGAAGGGCCTCGTGCTCTCGTGCGACGCGGGGCGCAACCTCGTGTGGTCGCATCGTCCATCGGTGCGCGGCGCGGGGATCGAGCTCGAGCGCGGCACCTTCCTCGCGGCGCGGGCACGCGGCGAGGACGATCGCGACGCACGCTGGTTCCGCCCGAGTGACGTGTGCGCCGGCGTTGACGGATCCGTGTTCGTGTCGGACTGGTGGGATCCGGGCGTCGGCGGCCACCAAGCGGGGGATGGCGAAGCGTACGGCCGCATTCTGCGCGTCGCGCCGAAGGGTCATCGCCCGCGCGTGCCGCGCGTCGACACGACGAGCGTCGAGGGCGCGATCGCCGCGCTCCGAAGTCCCGCGGTGAACGTGCGCGCGCTGGGGATCGCCGCGCTGCATCGATTCCGCGAGCGCGCGACGCCGCAGCTCCTCGCGCTGTGGAACGGAGACGACCCCGTGCTGCGCGCACGCGCGCTGTGGTGCCTTGCGCGCGTGACGCACGACGCGCTCGCGCTCGGCACGGCGCCGAAGGACGCCGACGAGCGCATCGCGGTGACGGGGATCCGCGCCGCACACGCGACGGGAATCGCGGGCACGGAGATCGCGATGTTCCCGATCGCTCAGCAGGGCGCCCACGGCATTCCTTTGCTCGCAGCTCGCTCGGCGCAGGTGCGCCGAGCAGTCGCGAATACCCTGCGTGGAAACGAAAGCGTGAGCGCGATCGCCACGCTCGCGGGCTCCTACAAAGCGAAGGACGCCGGGGACCGCACGATGCTCGAAGCGATCGGCGCAGCAGCGAAAGATGTAATGGACGCGGTCACGGAGCGACTGGAGCTTGCGACGCCAGCTCCGCTCCAGTGGTCACCTGCGGACGCGGATCTGATGTGGCGCCTTCATCCGCCGAGGAAGTCCTCGGCCTTCACGGAGCGCGCTCGAGCCATGTCGCTCCCCTACGTGGAACGAAGGCGTGCGATCGACGCGCTGGCCTTCATCGGCACGCGCGACGCGGCGCTCGCGATGCTCGACCTCGCGCAGACGGGACCGGAGGACACCCGCGAGCTCGCCGCGTGGTGGATCGAGCAGCGCGACGCGAACGAGTGGCGCGAGTACCACCTCGCGACGCAGCTCGGTCCGCGCGGCCGCGAAGGCGCGCGCCGCTCTTTCGCGAGCGGCATCCTCGAATCCGGCTCGGTCGACATCGACGTCGACATCACGGGCGCGAGTCAGTTGTGGCTCGTGGTCGACGATGGCAAGAACGGCAACGGTCACGACTGGGCCGATTGGATCGAGCCGCGCGTTACTGGACCGGCCGGCGAGATCCAACTCTCGTCGTCCATATGGACGCGCGCGGCAGCCGGCTGGGGCGAGGTCCACGTCGGCAAGAACGCGAACAGCGGTCCGCTCGCGATCGGCGGCAAGCAGTACGCGAACGGGATCGGCACGCACGCCGAGTCCGAGATCGTGTTCGCGATCCCGGCCGGCTACACGCGCTTCACCGCGACGGCCGGCGTCGACGACGGCGGCGCGCTTCAAAACGGCGCGCATCCGGAGCTCGAGTTCGAGGTGTACACCGACGCGCCACCTGATCGCAGCGCGCAGCGCGCGCTCGAAGCGAAGCTCGCGAGCGAATCGACGAGCGACGCGGAACTCGCCGACGCCGTCGAGAAGCTGTGCGCGGATCGCGACGGCGCGCTCGCGCTGA
>JANLUN010000038.1:0-1227 GCA_031363505.1 Planctomycetota bacterium
AGAGTCCGGCAACGCGATCGCGCCGACAGGAGGACGTTCACATGAGAGATGCCCGAGGCGAACCGCGCGTGAGCGACCTGACCACCATCGACCTCGCCGATTCGAACCTCTACCGCAGCGGCTTCCCACACGCGCTCTTCACGCGCCTGCGGCGCGAGGCCCCGGGGTGGTGGCAGGCGGCCCCCGAGGGCTACGCCGGCGGCGACGACGGCTTCTGGGTCCTCTCGAAGTACGACGACATCCAGGCCGCGAACCGCGACACCGAGCTGTTCAGTGCCCTCGACGGTCCGTCGCTGGCGGACCGGCCCGATATGCGGGGCACGATGCTCGTCAGCATGGACGGTCGCGAGCACACGCGGCAGCGTCGTCTGATCAGCGCGGGATTCACCCCGCGCATGGTCGGGCGTCTCGAGGAGCAGATGCGGCGCTGGGCAGCGTCGATCGTCGACGCGGCGCTGGCGCGCGGCACCTGCAACTTCGTCGAGGACGTCGCCTACCAGCTCCCGATGCACGTGATCGCCGACATCATCGGCATCCCGGTGGAGGATCGCCAGCGGCTGTTCAAGCTCACGAACGACTTCGTTGCGGCCGGTGACGCGGACGCGGGACGTTCTGCGGAGCAGCAGATGGCGATCCAGGCCGAGATGTTCCAATACGCGCGCACGCTCGGCCAGGAGAAACGAACGCGACCGCAGGACGACGTCTGGACGATCCTCTCGACGGTCGAGATCGACTCCGACGACGGCGGCCGCACCGGCTTGAGCGAGGTCGAGCTCGATCTCTTCTTCCTCTTGCTCACGGTCGCCGGGAGCGAGACGACCCGCAACGCCATCTCGACCGGCTTGATGGCGCTCGTCGATCACCCGGATCAGCTCGAGAGGCTGCGCAACGATCCGACCGCGTTCGAGCCCGCGGTCGACGAGATCCTGCGCTGGTCGTCGCCGGTGTCGTTCTTCGCCCGCCGCGCCACCCGCGACACGGAGATTCGCGGCGTGCGCATCGCGGCAGGCCAGCGCCTCACGTTCTGGTACCCGTCGGCCAACCGCGACGAGGACGTCTTCGACGATCCGTTTCGCTTCGACATCCATCGGACCCCGAACGAGCACCTCGCCTTCGGCGGCGGTGGACATCACTACTGCCTCGGCGCGAACCTCGCGCGCCGCGAGATCACGATCCTCTTCGAGGAGCTGCTGGGGCGCACCCGCCGGATCGAGGTGCTGAGCCCGC
>JANLUN010000058.1:0-3561 GCA_031363505.1 Planctomycetota bacterium
TGGATGTCGCGGATGACGTGCCAGGCCGTCAGCAAGTACGTGCGGTACTCGTCTTTGCCCGGAACCGGCTCCGAAGCGAGGAGCACTCCGCTGCCGACAGTCTCATTGCCCATGAGCTGCACGATCGGGCCGAGCAGTTCACGCCACATGCGCACCTTGTCGCGAGCGAGGCCCTTCTCGAACTGGAGGACGTCGAGCTCAGTCGTCTCGGCCTTCTGCATCGCGGACTGCGCCAGCTGATCGAGATGCTTCCATTGCTCTTCGACACCGCGGCGGAAAACTTCGATGCGTTCATCGAGCGCGCGCGGGCCGATCTCGTCGCGCAACTTGTCCCACATCTCGATCTTCGAGCGCTGTTCGGCGAGTGAGCTCGCGGCGGCGGTGAGCGCGCCCTCGACGCTGCCGAGGCGGTGATCGAGCGCGACCGAGCGTTCGTCGATGCTCCGCAGCACGATGAGTTCGGTCATCGAGTCCGTGATGCGCTTTTCGATCCCCTCGAGCTCGGTCTGCACGGTCTGAAGCTCGGTTCGATCGACCAGCGGCCGCTGCTCCAGGAGGTCGAGCCTGGCGTGGAGCCGCTCGAAATAGATGGCCCCCGCGGTGACGGTGACGACGAACGAGATAGGGAGCCAGTACCGGCGCATCGGAGGGTGTGGGGCGGAGGTTCTGCCAAGTTGCAAAACCTGCCCAGGCTTTTCGGTTCCACGGCGACCGAAATGAAGTCGCGCTCCGAAAGCTTGCGGAAAGCTCTAGTCCAGAAAACCAGGGAGATGCGACCCGAGTTACCAGGATCCGGCCGGCCCGAGCACCCGGACGCCCTCGATGACGTCCCCGACCTCGATGCCGTCGAGGACCTCGAAGCCGGACTTCAACTCCCCGAAGAGCGTGTAGCGACCGTCCAAGTGCGGCGTCTCGCGGTGCGTGACGAAGATCTGGCTCCCGCCGCTGTCGGGATCGTCGTTGCGCGGCATGCCGAGTGAGCCGCGCACGAACTTGCGCGGCGTGAACTCCTCGCGCAGCGAATCGCCGCGCCAGCTCGCTCCGCCGTTTCCGTCGCCGCGCGGATCGCCGCCTTGGATGACGAAATCGGGCACGACACGGTGGAACAGAGTTCCGTCGTAGCGATGCGCCCGCGCGAGTTCGAGGAAGCTGTGCACGTGCACGGGCGTTTCGTCGGCGAAGAGCTCGAACACCATCGAACCGCGGCTCGTCCTGATCTCGACGCGCGGACTGCGGAGCAGCTCGAAAGCGTCACGATCGGAGGTGGGCACGGACGCGGCGCGGGCGATCGGCGGAGTGATGTGCGGAACTGCTTCCGTTGGGAAGCGTTCCGTGAGGAGCTCGCGCGCACGCTTGCGCGCGTAGGGACTCGGGTTCGAGGCGGCACGCGTCAAGAAGTCGAGCACGCCCGCCGCTTCGAGCTTCGCTGCGCTCTCGACGGCGCTGTACGCGATCTCGGGAGCGATGTCGCCGTGACTCGAGGCGTAGCAAGCTTCGAGGAACGGCAGATCTTCCGGCACTTGGCTCTCGCGCAGCGCGAGCAGCGCGCCGAGGCGCAATCCGTTGTCGCCCGAGGCGAGCAACGCGCGCAGGTGTTCGCGCGCGGCCGGCGTCGCGTGTGTGCCGAGGCTCTCGATCGCGATGCCCGCGACGCGGAGGCTGGGGTCGGCGGTGAGCTTCACCAGCTGCGGAACGGCGATCGGTGCGGAAATGTGTGCGAACGCCGCCGCGACTCCCGCGCGCAGGAGGGGGTCCTTGTCGTCCATGCGCTCCGTGAGCGTCGGCGCGAACTCGTCGCCGAGAAGCTTGGCGCGCGGTGCGAGTGCGAAGGCGCGCACGCTCGCCGACGGGTCGATGCTCGAACGTTGGAGGAGCTTCGCGGCCGCGTCGCGATCCCAGGTGAGCCGGCCGAGTAGGTCGTAGACGCAGCGACGGACGTGCGCGGAGGGATGATCGAGCAAGCCAGGCAGCGCGTCGACGAGCGTCGCGTCGGGCGCGCGCCCGAGTGCTTGTGCCGCTTCGCAGACGACGCGCCAGTCGCGGTCTCCAAGCGCGTCACGCAATAGGCTCTGGCCTTTCGGGTCGGGTTCGAGCGCTGCGAGCCCTTGCGCGGCGTAGGTCCGCTGACGAACGTCGATCGACGCGAGCGCTGCGTCGAATGTTGCGCGTGCGCGCTCCGACTTGCGTCGCGCCAGCGCGAAGAGCGCGCGATAGACGACCTCGGGGTCCTCCGAGAACACGGCGGCTGAGTTCGCTCCCGAAGCCGCGGGGCTTGTATCTAGGTCTGCCCGGCTCCCGACCGCGCTCGCCGTGTTCACTCCCGCGTCAGACTGACTTGCTCCTTCGACGGACGCGTTCGGACGGAGCAATTCGACCAGTGCGTCGTCGACGGCCGTCGCGTCCGGCGGCGTGTGCTTCTTCTGCCAGCGCAGCGGCGCGAGCGCGGCTTCGGCGCGCACTTCGTTCGAGCGATCCTTCAGCGCGACGACGACCTCTTGCCGCAGCTTTGCATCGTCGATGCGGCTCGCGGCTTCGACGATTCGAGCGCGCACGGTCGTGTCCGACTCCTTCCAGTGCGCGAGCAGCGCCGGCGCCGCGTCGCGATCCGCGCGTATCCCGAGTCCGAACGCCGCAGCCGCGCGCACCCGCGACGACGGGTCGTCGAGCGCGGCGCACAACGCGGCCGTGACCTCGTCACGAAACTCCGGGAACGGCAGACGCCCGAGCGCCATCGCGGCACGCTCGCGGATCGGCATCTCGCCGCGCAGGAGCATCAGCTGGAGCAACCCGTCGCCGTCGGTGCGCGCGTCCTCGAAACGCGCGATCGTCGCGAGCGGATTCTGCGGCATCGCCGGGCCCGGCGTGGGGACCGCTTGCGAGCGCCCCGCGTTCTCCATCGGCGGCGGTTTCCAGCCCGAGAGCCCCTCGCAGCCTCCTGATACGAATGACGCCAAGAGACAGGAGATGACCGCGGAGTGCGCTCGCTGCGCGGAGTTCATCGACGGCCTGAGCATCTGGGGCGTGGGTTTGGCGCGCGAGTTGGCCCTGCCGCGCAGCCGACTTACTATGGATGGTTGAGAAACGCGCCGCCAGGGCCCGGCTCAGGGCTCAGCCATCGCGCGACTCAGCGAGGACGCACATGGCGATCAGCGAAATTCCGGAGATCCTCGAAGACCTCCGGCGTGGCCGGATGATCATCCTGGTCGACGACCCCGGCCGCGAGAACGAGGGCGACCTCGCGATGCTGGCCGAGTTCGTCACGCCCGAGGCGATCAATTTCATGGCCAAGGAAGGCCGCGGGCTCGTCTGCTTGCCGATGGCGAGCGAGCTGTGCGATCAGCTCGAGCTCGAGCCGCAGGTCGCCCGCAACACGAACAAGATGGGGACCGGGTTCACGGTCTCGATCGAGGCGGCGCACGGCGTGACGACCGGCATCAGCGCCAAGGATCGCGCTCACACGATCCGCGTCGCGTGCGACGCGCGGTCGCGGGCGGAGGACCTGGCTCGCCCTGGGCACGTCTTCCCGCTGCGCGCGCGCGAGGGCGGCGTGCTCGTGCGCGG
>JANLUN010000087.1:0-9832 GCA_031363505.1 Planctomycetota bacterium
GGTAGTACTCGCCCTCGTCGTCGCGCGCGTTGTCGAGGAACTGCCGTGCCGCGTCGAACGCCGCGTCGGGCACCGCGACACCCGAAAGGCGCGCCGATTCGAGCGCCATCACCTGCCAGACGGTGATCGACGTGCGCGGCCAGCGGTCGAACGTTCGCTCGTCGGAATAGAAGTAGCCCCAGCCCCCGAAGAAGCGCGGATCACGCTTCTTCGACTGCTTCTCGAGGATGTGCGCGACCGCCGCTTGCAACGGCGCGCGCAATCTCTCGTCGCGGGACAGTGCGAGGCACTCCGCGATCGCGAACGTGCCGATGCCGTGGCTGTACGCCTCCGTGTCGCCGAAGTGCCCGCTCTCGGGATCGAGCATCCCGAGCAGTGCGTCGAGCGCGCGCTCCACGACGGGCGAGTGAACCGTGTTCGAGACGTGCGTGTGTCCGGCGCCGAGGAACGCGAGCAGCGCGAGGCCCGTCTTTCCGACGGCGATCTGTCCGTACTTGTCGTCGAGCGCGTCGAGGTCGCCCCACTCTCCGTTTGGACGCTGGATACGCGCGAGGTAGGCGAGGCCGCGCTCGACTGCTTGTTCGGTTTCCGCGCTGCCGCCGTGGAGCTCGAGCGCGCGTGCCTTCTCCTCGCCGGCGCGATTCCGATACGGCGTGTGCTCCCAATTGCTGCGCGGCGGCGCGACCGGACTCTCCCGATCCGCAGTCGGCGGCGCGATGGGGATCTCGAGCGCGGGCGCGGAGTCGATACGGTCGGATCCGGCTGCGGATCGCTGCGTCGCGAAGCGTTCGGGCGCCGTGCCCTCGCTTGTCCCCGATGCTCGCTCGCTCCGGCCCGCGGCGGCGGGAGCGAGCGACGCGAGCAGGTCGCGATCAGGACCGGCGACCTCGCGCTCGCGCGTTCCACCGATGCGCGACGTCGGCGCTTCGCGATCTTGGAGCACGACAGGATTGAGAGCAGCGCCCTGCGGCGCGAGGCTCGTCGCGGTGCGCGCGCGCGGTTCGCTTGCGGTCGCCGGTGGCGCGACGCTCGATGAGAGCGCGCTCAGCGACGGCGGCACCTCGCTTTCTCCCTCCGCCGCGCTGCTCGGTGCGTCGAATCGTTCAACGGCTGCGGTGTCGTCTGCGCGCCGCGACGAACTCGCACCGCCCGCGAGTCCATCGAGCGCAAGACCCGGCGCTGCACCTCCGCGGCGGGTGGCTGCTTCTCCGCCGTCGCCGGACGGTGATGCGAGCGCGACCTCGGGCGCTTCGGACACGGTGCGCAACGCGTCCGTCGTCGATGCGGCCGCGCGCGCCGGCGCTCGCGCGGTGGGAGTGCGTCCGACGCGCAGATCGAGCCCACTCGGCGACTCGGATTCCGACGAACCGCTGTGCGCGACCTCCGCGCGTGTCGGTTCGCCCGCGTCGGCGCTTTCAGCTCGGCGGCCGCCGGACGAAGGTGCGAGCGCGAGCTCGCGCGCTTCCCCTCCGCGTCGCTCGGACGGAGCTTCGCCGGCGTCGAGCTCGATCGACTCGCGCGCCGCGACACGCTCGCTCGGCACGAATTCGCCCGGCGCGCGATTGGGAGCCGATGCCGTCAATTCGGCGGGCGATCCCACGGCCTCGAGCAGCGCGTCGCTCGGCGGCGCCGGCTCCGCGTCCGACGACCGCGCGATCTCGATGCGCTCGGGTACGAGCTCGGTCGAGTCCGCCGCGGCGCGCTGCGTGCGCAGTCGGCCGTCGCGCTCGGTCATGCGTTCGTTCGGCGGCGCGATGAGCCGCACGCGGTGGAGGCCGGATCGCTCGGCTTCGTCGAGGCCGCGTCCTTCCAGCAAGACATTGCGGAACCAGAGCAGGAGTGCGATGTGCACGAGCACCGAGACGAGGAAGCACTTGTAGATCGTGTCGAGTCCCGGCCAACGCTCCGCGAGGTACGCCATCAGCGCCAGCGCGAGGAGCGACGCGAGGATCGCCCAGTCGACCCACGCGATCGGCAGCGCTGGTAGCCGGTAGAGCTCCAGCGTGCGCGCGCACACGACGTCGGATGCGCGGCCGGGTACTTCGCGCGTGAAGTACAGCGTGAAGCCGTCCGCCGTCGGGCACGGGCCGCGCTCGGACATGTCGCTGTTCAGGCTGTCGAGCGACGCCGGCGCGAGCCAGCCGTCTTGGCCCGCGAAGCTGCGCCACAAGTCGAACGAGCCTGTGCTCTCGCGGTCCGACGCGAAGAAGAGCGCGCGTCCATCGGACGAGAAGGCCGGATCGCGCTCGTCGTGCGACGTCGCGAGCGACTCGATCTTCGCGATTCTCGGGGCCCCGGTGTTGGCCCCGGTGTTGACGCGGTAGAGATCGAATCCCTCGCCGTCGCGATTCGATGCGAACACGAGGTCTTCCGTGCCCGGTCGCAGGGCTGGATCGCAGTCGTCCGCAGGTGAGTTGATCGGCGCATCGAGTCGCTCGGGCGATTGGAACGAGTTGCCATCCCAATGCGCGCGGTAGAGATCGAGTCCGCCGGCGCCACCCATTCGGTCCGACGCGAAGTACAGATCGTCGCCCGCCCACGTCGGCGCGCACTCGTCCGCGCCGGTGTTCAGGACTTCGATCGGCCGCGGCTGGGGCGACACGCCCGCGTCAATGTCGGCGACGTAGAGATCCATGTTCAGCCCGCGCTCGCCGACCGCGAACACGATCGAGCGCGCATCACGCGCGAGCGCCGGCCGAGTTTCCGCGGCGGGGGAGTTCACCGCCCCGTCCACGGGGACGGGCGTTTCCCAGACCGCGAAACGCACCGCCGCATCGGAACCCGGATCGAAGAGCGTCGAGCCGTCGGTGAAGCGACCGGCGTGCACGAGCGTCGAACGCAAACTCAGCCAGGCCGCGAAGAGCCCGGCCGCGCACAGAGACCCGATCATCACGAAGCGCTTGCTGCGTGAGAGCATGGCGGATCCCGGCGTGCTCACTTCGATCCGATCGTGCGCATGCGCTGGCGCGCCGTCGCGGCGAACTGCGTGCTCGGATGCTTGTCGATGAGCTCGCGGTATTGGCTGCGCGCGCGCTCAACGTCGCCTTGCGCCTCGAGCACTTCGCCGGCGAGCAGCAGCGCTTCGCCCACCGCGCCGGCGTCCGCGTACAGCACCGCCACCTTCAAGTATTCCGACAGCGCTTGGTCGAGGTTGCCGGCGCGTTGGTGGAGGCGGCCGATCTCGAGGTGCGCGCGCCCCGAGAGGACCCCGCGGTCGAGCGCGATGACGCGATCGAATGCCGTGCGTGCGCTGCGCGCGTCGCCGAGGGCCGCGAGCGCGCGCCCGCGGTAGAGCTCGGCCTCGGCCGCGTTCTCGAAGTCCTGTGATTCGCGCGCGAGCGTCGACAGCGCCTCGACCGACTCCTTCCAGTGTTCGAGCTCGCCTTGCGCGAGGCCTAAACGGAAGAGCGCCTTCGGCCGCACGGCGTGGCGCGGCGCTTCCTTGAGGACGCGCGTCAGACTCGTGACGGCCTTCTCGTACTCGCCGCGTCGGTAGAGCGTCTCGCCCAGCAAGAAGAGCGACTCGTGGAAGAGATCGCTCTGCGCGTGCTCGTCGACGAGCGCCTGGAAGCAGCGCTCGGCGTCCTCGTACGACTCCGATCGGAGCGCCGCAAAACCCATCTTGTAGAGCGCGCGGTCGCGCACGGGGCACGACGCATTCTGGATCGCGACCGCGTAGTCGGCGCCGGCTTTCTTCGCGTCGCCCTTCTCGAAGCGTGCTTCGCCCGTGAAGAAGTACGCTTCCGCGACCGCAGGGTCGTTAGGCAGCGCACGACGCGCGCGCTCGAGCTCGCGCTCGGCCGCATCGACGTCGCCTGCGTCGAGGTAGAGGTAGGCGCTCTCGATCGAAAGCGTCGCGGCGAGCTGCGGATCGCGCGCGGCCTTCGCGAGCTGATTCACGAGCGCGCGCGCGCGCTGTGGATCGCCCGACGATTTCAACGCAGTGATCGTCGTGCGCGCCGCGCGCGTGAGCCGCGCTTCGTCGCGGCTGGCGTCGGAGAACGCCTTCCAGGCCGATGCGATCGCGTCGGCGTCACCGGTCTTGGACGCGGTCCATACGAGGAGCTCCGCGCCGGCTTCGCGCAGCTTCTCGTCGAGCTCCTTCGACGCGAGCAGCGCTCGCAGGGCATCTGCGGACTCTGGGTAAGCGTGCTCGTTGTAGAGACACCAAGCCTCGCCGTAGCGCGCCGCGGGAACGAGCGGGGACTTCGGATCGCGGCGCGACACTTCCGCGTATCGCCCGCGCGCCGTGGCGAAATCACCGGCGGCGGACGCGCGCTCGGCGAGTTCGTGGCACGCCTCGGCCGCGATCACGTCGTTCGTCGTCCGCCCGTTTGCGAGCGCTTCGAGTTGTCCGTTCGCGCCGTCCGACGGATCGAGGCGCGCGAGTCGCAGCGTCGCCTCGGCGCTCTTCTCGTGCTCGCCGTGACGCTCGAGGAACCGCCGGTACGCGGCCTGTGCCGCAGGCTTGTCGCCCGCCGCTTCGAGCGACCTGCCGTGCATCCAACGTGCGTCGGCGATCTCGGGTCCGTCGCCGCCGCGCTTCGCGATGTCGGCGAACATCGTGGCTGCTTCGGCGTGCTCGCCGCGGAGAAACCGGCACCAAGCGATCCGTCCACGCGCGGCGAGGCTCTTCGTCTTGTCTGACTCCGCGTCGGCGGCCGCGCGGAACGACGCCTCGGCAGCCACGTAGTCCTTCTGCGCGAACAGGGCTTCGCCGACGACCATCCGTGCTTCGGGGGCGTACTGCGACTTCGGAAAGTCGGCGAGCAGTTTCTTGGCGAGGCGTTCTGCGTCGGGCGCGCGACCAGCGCCGAGGCTTTCGACCGCCGCGCGCTGCAGCGCGTAGTCGGAACCGGAACGCTCGTACGCGGCGAGCGCGGCCTTCGAGTCGCCGAGCTTTCCCAGACACTCGCCGCGCAGCACGCCGATGCGTTGCGCGAGTTCGCCCTCGCGAGACTTCACCTGATCGAGCGTCTGCAGTGCCGCGCGGGCGTCGCCGGACTCGCTCTGCGCGCGCGCGCGCCAGTACAGAGCCTCGTCGCTCTTCTCGACGAGCGGCGAGGAGAGCGCAGCGAGCGCGGCCTTCGGATCACCGGCCGAAAGACTCTCGATGCCGGCGTGCAGCGCGCACTCGGCGGCGAAGCGCGACTTCGGAAAGCGTTCGAGCAGCGCGCGGAAGTCCTTCGCGGCGCCGGCGTGGTCCTGCATAGACGCGCGTGCGAACGCAGCGCCGCGGAGGGCGGCGTCGGCGAAGGCGCCGGATGCGACGGCGCGGTAGGCCTCGAGGGCGGACTCGGCCTGCCCGAGATCGAGCAGGCACTCGCCGGCGAGGAACGCCATCTCGCTCTGGCGCTCGCCGTCGCCGACCTGCTCGAGCGCCGCCGTGATGCGGTCGAGCGCTTCCGTGGGTTTTCCGAGGCGGTACGCGCACCACGCGAGCCCGCACGCCGCATCGTCGGCGTAGGTGCCGCGCGGTGCCGACGCGAGCACGGCCGAGTAGTGCTTCTCTGCCGCCGCGTAGTCCTTCGCGCGGAAGCGTGCCTCGCCGAGCATCCACGTCGTGGGTTCGCGCAAGTAATCCTTGCCGAGCGAGAGCACGCGCTCGAACGCACCGGTCGCGGCGTCGAATCGTTCCGCCGAGAGCTCGCACTGACCGAGACGGAAGAGGACCTCCGACTCGAGCTCGAACCCGCGCCGCGCGGCCAGCGCGCGCAGGTGGGGGAGCGCGTCCTCCTCGCGCTTGAGCTCGAACAGCGCCGCGGCCAATCGATAGCGCGCGTGGTCGGACTTCGCGTGGCGCGGATGCTCGGCTAGGAAGCTCTCGGCCTCCTTCACCACGCGATCGTGAAGACCTTTTTCCGCCAGCCCGACGACGTACTGGTATTGATCGTCGGCGGCATCCTGCGCAGAGGCGAAGAAGGAGAGAACTGCGAAGAGCAGCGCGCGCATGAGAGGTCTCCGTGAGTGAAACGGCCCGGGGTCGTGCGCCTCGAGCTCGATCAACTACCAGGGTAGTATGGCGAGGGTCGCGCGGAAGGAAATGGGCTCGTCTGTATGGAATGCGTGCGCGTCCAATCGGACTGCTACGATGCGCCGGTGTCCCGATTCCGCGTGGTTCTGGCCGCAGTGCTCCTCGTTTCGGCCGGATGTTCACCCGGCGCCGAGAGCACCGCTCCCTCGGTGCTCCTGATCACTCTCGACACGACGCGCGCGGACGCATTGTCGTGCTACGGCGGACAGCCGGGAGTCACGCCGGCGATCGACCGCCTGGCGCAGCGCGCCGTCCTCTATGAATCCGCGTACGCCGTCGTGCCGCTGACGGTGCCGGCGCACACTTCGATGCTGACGGGCTTGTACCCGCCGCGTCACACGGTGCGCGGCAACGGGAGCATCAGCCTCCCGGCCGCGGCGGAAACTCTGGCCGAGCGCGCGCGCGCGGCGGGCTACCAGACCGCAGCGTTCGTCAGCTCGATCGTGCTCGACCGCGTGACGGGGCTCGACCAGGGCTTCGACACGTACAACGTGCCCGAGTCGGGCGCGACCGTGACGATGGTGCACATGCTCGACCGCACGGCGGATCGCACGCTGCAGCACGCGCAAGAGTGGTTCGCGAAGCGCGATCCCAAGAGGCCGTTCTTCCTGTGGGTGCACTTCTTCGATCCGCACTCGCCGTGCGAGCCGCCCAAGGAGTTCCTCGATCAAGCGCGCGGCAACGCGTACCTCGGCGAGGTGTCGTTCATGGATGCGGCCGTCGGGAAGTTGCTCGACGGACTCGAGCGCGCGGGCATCGCCGATTCGACGCTCGTGTGCGTGCTCGCCGATCACGGCGAGGGTCTCGGCGAGCACGGGGAGCACACGCACGGCGTGTTCTGCTACCAAGCGACGGTCCACATCCCGTTCTTGATCGCGCATCCTGACGGATGGCGTGCGGGCGAACGATCGTCGGAGATCGTCAGCCAAGTCGACGTCGCACCGACGCTCGCCGAGGCGATGGGGCTTCCCGCGCGCGAGTCGCTCGACGGTCGCAGCCTCTACCGGCGCACGGTCGGCGACGACCGCGGCGTGTACCTCGAGTCGTTCTACGGGTACATGAACTTCGGCTGGAACCCGATCGCGGGCTGGGTCGATCACGCGGGGAAGTACTTGAGCAGCGGACGCGACGAGCTGTACCGAGTTGCGCACGATCCGCTCGAGACGCGCGACGAATCGGCGATCGCGCCGAACGATGTCGCGCGCTACCGCGAAGTGCTCACGGAATCGGCGCGGCGGCCGCCGCTCGAAGCCGGCACCGCGCGCATCGATGAATCCGCGCGGGATCGCTTGCAGGGACTCGGCTACGCCGGAGCACCGGCCTCGACGCTCGCGCTCCCCCCGCCGCTCGAGAACACCGGCCGTCCGGTTCCGATGGATCGTCTCGTGGAACTCGGTCGCTTTCAGTACGCCGTCGCCGCGGGCGCGGCCGGACAGCTGGACGAGGCGCGCACGATCTTCGAGGACATCGCGCGCGAGAACCCGCTGCACGGCGCGGCGCTGAGTCACCTGGGCGGCATTCAGCTCGACCAAGCGCGCTGCTCCGAAGCCGCCGTGACCCTCGCGCAGCTCGAGAAGCTCGGCGCGGCCGAAGTTCGAATGCACGGCGCGCTCAGCCGCTGCTTCGAGGCCGAGAAAAACATTCCGGCTGCTCTCGAGCACATGCAGCGCGCGCAACAATTGATGCCGGACAGCGCGCCGATCCTCGACGAGCTGGCGCGCCTGTTCATGCTCGCGGGCAAGCCCAAGCGGGCCCAGATCGCCGAGCGCGAGGCAGCCCGCATCCGGAGCGCGAGCGCCGGATCCCACTAGGCCGCAGCACTCCTTTCCGAACGTCCCGCTAGGGGCCAAGCCCGCGGCGTCGAACGGCCGATACAGCCGTGATGCCGCCGTCCCCTCCGGCCGGGCGCGTAGCCCGAGTTGTCGTCTCGCTCCTCCTGGTGCTCGCGAGCGCGTGCGCCACCGCGGGCGGTCCGCCCATTCAACAACTCGCGGACAAGATCAACGCGACACTCGTCGTCGGGGAAACCGTGATCACGCCCGGCGATCTGCTCGACGTGCACTTCGCGCACTCGGTCGCGTTCGATCAAGAGGTGCTCGTGCAGCCGGACGGCACGGCGAGCTTCCTGCTCGTCGGCTCGCGTCAAGTCGCGGGCGTGATCCCCGACGAGCTCACGCGGCAGTTGAAGTCGACCTACACGGGTCTCGTCGACAACGCGCAAGAAGTCACGGTCGCGATCAAGACGCCCGCGGTTCGCAATGTCTCCGTGCTCGGTGAAGTCAAGACGCCGGGCGCCGTGCCGATCGGCGTCGATGGCAGGCTCACGCTGGTCGAGGCGATCGCGCGCGCGGGCGGCTTCGTGAAAGAGAGCGCGTATCTCTCGAGCACCGTTCTCGTCCGCTGGGACGCGAAGGAACAGCGGCAGATCGCTTGGACGATCGACGCGCGGCCGGAGAACTGGATCTCGCCGAAGACGATCTTCCTGCAACAGAACGACCTCGTGTTCATCCCGAACACGCCGATCGACGACGTCGGCATCTGGGTCGAGAACCACATCACGCGCACGATCCCGATGCCGATCATCCTGCCGCTCGTATTCTGAGATGACGAGCCTCAACAGCCTCTCGATGCCGGGTGACGAGCCCGATCCGTTCGAGGACGACGACCGCAAGGGTCCCGATCCGCGCGCATTCATTCTGCTGGCGCTCGCGCGCTCGTGGCGCTGGGTGCTCGGGTTCGTTCTCGTTGGGGCGTTGATCGGACTCATCGCCGCGGCCGCGCAGCCCAACACGTATACGTCGGAAGCGAAGCTCCTGCTGCGCCTTGGCGCGCGCGAAGACGTGACGGCCGAAGACATCGCCGTCCCCGGTGCCGAGCGCCGCGAGTCGCGCCCGACGATGCAGGACGAGCTGCACATGCTCCGCGATGGGACGATCTACGAGTCGGTCGCCGAACGCCTGGGTCCCGAGAAGATCCTCGCTCCGGCCGACCCGACGCGACACGACGGTCCCGACACACCGTTGCTCGTGCGCGGCATGCACAAGTTGCAGTCGTTCTTCCTGTCGTTCTCGAACGCGGAGGAGCTCGCGGCGGGCGAGCCCGGTCGCAGCGGCGCGAAGCTCGCCGGCGACGTGATCGTCGACAACACGACGCTCGCGACCGAGCGCGACTCGAACGTGATCACGGTCACGCACACGTCGACGTCAGCCGAGGGCGCCCAGCAGGTCACCGACGTGCTCACCCAGGCCTTCATCGATCGCCACCGCAGCCAGTTCTCGATCGGCGCGTTCCTCGAGACGCACCGCCAGAAGGTGCTCGATGCGCGCAAGACGTATGAGTCGGCGCGCAAGCGATTCTACGAGCACGTCGAGCAGTGCAAGTTCATCGACGTCGACGTGCAGGGCGAAGCGCTGATGAAAGAGGTGGACGAGGTCGAGCGCGAGCTCTTCACAGCACGTACTCGTCGCGATGAACTCGCTTCCGAACGCAAGACGCTTGCCGCGCAGCTCGAGAAGACACCGGCTCTCCTCGAGACGGAGACGCAGCCCCTGATGGGGCCGAACCCCGAATTCGACGCCCAGCTGGACGTGAAGAGCAAGCTGCTCGAGCAACGCGACGAGCTGAAGCTCAACCCCGACGTGTCGCTCGCCGAGCGAGCGCGCCGCGAAAAAGAGCTCGAGGGGATGCTGGCGAAGCAGGGCGAGCTCCTCGCCGCGCTCCCGGCCGCCATCGTCACCGTGCCCCCGTACAAAGTGGCGACACCCAACCCCGAACACACCGCGCTGAAGCGCCGCATCG
>JANLUN010000101.1:0-1771 GCA_031363505.1 Planctomycetota bacterium
CGACGAGCTGCGCAAGCGCAAGAGCGAATGGAAGACCGCGCTCGAGCTGCCGACCGCGCACTTCTTGATTCGATCGGACGGCGACCCCGAGCGCGTTCTCAACGTCGCGATCGACGTCGAGCGCGCGTACCTCGCGTTCTACGAGATGTTCGGTCCGGTGCTGAAGCTCTACGTGTTCGACGAGGTGCCGGAGCTCAACTTCGTCACCGATCCGGCGGACTTTCCCAACCCGCCCGCGCCGGGCATGACCGTCTGGTACGAGCGCGTCGGCAACCAGCTCTACGCGAACATCTCGGAGAACCCCGATCGCGGCGCGATCGCGACGGAGCTGTGCGAAGTCCTCGTCTTTAACTCGTTCCGCCGCACGTTGAACAAGCACGTGTCGGAGATCGAGCCGTGGCTGCGCTCGGGCCTCGCGCTCACGTTCGGCGCCGGTTTCCGTCCGGATCCCGGACACGCGAAGTTCGATCTCAAGTCGCCGAACGAGTCGCTCTTCCAGAGCGTCGCGAAGGAAGCGAAACCGATCGAGCTCAAGAAGCTGCTCGGCACGGGGCGCGGCGGTTTCGACGGCGGCCCGGACCAGATGAAGAACTACGCCGCGGCGTACACGCTCGTGCACTTCCTCGCGTTCGGCGACGGCGGCAAGTACCGCACGGCGTTCGCCGAGTACGCGCGCGACGCGGCGCTCGGCAAAGGCGGACCGTCGAACTTCTTCGGCACGCTCAAAGTTAAGGAGAAGGACCTCGAGACGGAGTGGCGCGCCTACGTCGCGAAGACCGCGGGAACCTAGTGACGCGGCGGTAGACCGACGCGGATGCGGTCCGCGAAGTCCGTCGCACCCAGCGCGACACGCGCCCTCTCGGTGACGTCGCACCGGCGGCGGATCTCGTCGATCGGCGTTCCCGCGGCAAAGCTCAGCCGGCCGCGCTCCTGGAACATCTCGTCGAGGCCGCCGTTGAGCAGGATGCGGTGGTCCCACGGCACGGAGCCGCCGGCCGCAGTCGCGTTCATCCGGATCGACGTCGTGCAGTTCGACGTCGCGGCGTTGTACCAGGTGGGCTCGCGCGCCAGCCGATTGATCTCGTGCGCGTACGCGAGCAGGAGCTCCTCCGCGCGCGCCCGATCGACGTTCATGCGGTAGAGCCGCACGCGCTCGCCGCGGTATTGAACACGGACACCGATGAGGTCGCTCTCGTCGGCCACGGTGTAGATCAGCTCGAACTGACGGAACAGGCCGCGCAAGGCGGAGTAGCCTTCCGACCGTTCCTTGCGCGTCTCGATCGAGATCGCGAGGTGCTTTCCGCCCGCGAACTCCCACGACGTGATCGTGTGGCAGATGCCCTTGGCGCCCCAGTCGCACATGAAGACATCGAAGCCGATGAGTTCGCGCAGATCGTAGGTGCGCTCTTCCCATGCCGGCACGCCGCTCGTGTCCGATTGCCACGCGAAGTTGCGGACGTTCGTGAACGTGATGCGATCGCCGTCGACGCGCGCGGTCGCGACACGCGCGACGTCCTCCTGCCAGTCGCGATCGTTGTTGGGCTCGATCGAAAACCACCAGGCGAGGATCGCGCCGAACAGCGCACACCAGGCCGCGCGCGCGAGCAAACGACGCTTGCGCAAGAGCAGCAAGCAGCCCGACGCGACGAGGAAGAGGATCGCGAGCCACGGTCCCGCCCCGTCGATCGCGAGCGCCAGCGCCGCCCAGCCGCTCGCAATCGCGACCGCGACGATCGCAGCGGCGCACGCGACGATGCGGAGCAACGCCCGC
>JANLUN010000463.1:0-2893 GCA_031363505.1 Planctomycetota bacterium
GAGACGACGCCCGGCCCGCTGATCCTCGTCGTGCAATTCGTCGCGTACCTGGGAGCGTTCCGGCATCCGGGCGCGCTCGATCCGTGGGTCGCGGGTGTGCTCGGATCGCTGGTCGCGCTGTGGGTGACGTTCGTTCCGTCCTTCTTGTGGATCTTCGCCGGCGCTCCGTACGTGGAGATGCTGCGCGGCAATCGCGCGCTGGAAGCGGCGCTTTCGGCGATCACGGCTAGCGTCGTCGGAGTGATCCTGAATCTGTCGTTGTGGTTTGGCCTGCACACATTGTTCGGCGAGGTCGAGATCGTGCGGGCGGGGCCGCTACGTTTCTTCGCTCCGGGATGGGATTCGCTGGACTGGCTCGGGCTCGCAATCTTCGCCGGTGCGGCGGTCGCAATGCTGCGTTTCAAAGTCGGCA
This sequence comes from Planctomycetota bacterium, assembly GCA_031363505.1. Lineage (GTDB taxonomy): Bacteria > Planctomycetota > UBA1135 > UBA1135 > JANLUN01. The sequence goes on from JANLUN010000463.1 coordinate 413, forward strand.
TGCTGCCGACGCTCGCGGTCAGCGCCGTGCTCGGAGCTCTCGTTACGTGGATTTCGTGAGCAGCGCTCGAGCCTCGCACGCGTCGCTGCGGTGGGCTAGAGTGCGCCCCGACTCGCTCGGCCCAACGAAATCTCCACCATGACGCGAACACGCGCCTTGTTCTTCTTGCGCACGCTGGTGCTCGTCCTCGGTCTTGCCGGCATGCAGAGTTGCTCCGACATCAAGGAGTTACTCGGTCTCGACGGCGGCGGCGGGGGCGGCGGAACCATCCTATTCTCGCCGTTCAACCTGACGCCCGGCGTCGCGAGCGACACGCCCACGCTGCTCAGCGGAGATTGGATCGTGTTCCTCGCCAACGAAGCGACGAGCGGCTTCAACGGCACCGACTTCAACCAGGACGGCGATTTCGGTGACCAGATCGTCACCGTGGTCGACATGCCGGAGCGGCGCGAGACGATCCTAGACGTCGCGGGGCAGGAGCTCGCGATCCTCGGCGACGACATCTACTTCGCGACCGACGAAGACCTCGACGACCGCGACTGGGACCTCGATGGATTCGCGAACCACCTCGTACTGCTCCACTGGAGCGGGACGACCGGTGTCGTGACGTTCGTCGCGACGCTCAACGCGGACGGCCGGACGGCGTTCGTCACGGTCGGCAATCGGTTGTACTTCTGCCGCGACGTGAGCGGGCCGCTCTTCGCGCCCGACACGGGGCTGGCGTTCGTGGACAGCACCGCGCCGATCGTGCCCGTCGTGATCCAGAACGCCGACGTTCCGAACTCGCTTCGGCCGCGCCTCATCGCGGTCGACGAAGCCCTCCTGTTCCTCGGCCAGGACGAAACCGTGGAGCTGCGCGATCTCAATGGAGACGGCGATCAGACGGACGAGTTCGTGCTGGCGCTGTTCGACACGACCGATCCGCTGGCGCGCGTGAAGTCGGTGGCGCTCGCCGTCCTCGATGAGCAGGTTCCCGTGCGCGCGATGAACCGCGGCCCGAGCGATTGGCTGGTCGGCTTCCTCGTGAACGAGGACGCGCAAGCCGGCGGAAATTTCAACGACCCCACGCTGTTCACCGGCGCGTGGCAGCCGCCGCAGTGCGCGGGTTTCGAAGATGCCGACACGGACGACAACGTGCTCCACTTCCTACAGTTCGCGCTCTGGGATTCGTTTCCCGGTGCCAACCCGCCGGTCAACACGGGACTCGCGGGTTCGCTGCGCGTGCTCGCCGTGCCCGGTACGGGCGGCTCACCTGGCTACGTCGCGACGATTCAGAGCGAGCTCGACGAGGGCACGTGCTCGCTCAATCTCGATCCCGACGAAGGCGCGGACACCGATCAAGACGATTTCGTACTGCGCTGGGTCGAAGCGGTGACCCCGGTGCTGCCGATCACCTCGACGACCGAGCTCGTCGCCGTGAACATCGACGTTCCCGGCAACACGTTCGGCGTGGGCCAACTGGCCGGCCGTTTCTTGACCTCCATCGACGAGGAATCGGACAGCCGCGATCACGACGGGTTCCCGGACGAGGACGTCACGATCCTCGCGAAGCTCGATCCGAACGACGGCCTGCAGTCCGAGTGGATCGTCGACCAAGGCGCGGGCGGCGACTTCTTCGTCGGGCCCACGTGGATGGTGGAGTCGGAGGATCACACGCGCATCCTGATGGCGATGTCGGAGGCGGTGATGCGCGCGCCGCTGAACTCCGGCGACAACGATCTCGCGGACAGCATCCCCGCGATCGCGCAAGCGGACCCGAACAATCCCGGCGACATCGACTTCCCCGGGCCCGCGTTCGCGACCGATCCGGTGTTCGCCGACATCGAATTCGGCGGCCCGTACGTGTTCTTTCGCGTGTCCGAGTCAGGCGACTCGCACGACTACAACAACGACGGCGATCAAGAGGACATCCTCATTTTCCGCACGGACGTCGTCGGGCTCACGAACACCAATTTCGTGACGACGCTGATGAACAACGTCCAAGAAACGGACGCGCCCCTCGGCCTCACGGGCGGGGGCAGCCTCGGCACCGCGTTCATCGCCAACGAGCGCGCGCAGAACACGGACTGGAACGGCGACGGCGACATCGACGACTTCGCGATGCGCTGGTTCCCGTACTGAATCGTCGCGCCTCCGGAGCCGCGCGCCGGTCCGGGTGAACGGAATCAATTCTGTACGAACGCGCGGCGTCGCGGCTCGACCCAGCGGTCGATCGCCGAGTTGAGCGCGGCAGACTCGAGCTGCGCATCGCGTGTGCCGAGCAACGCGGATGCCCAGGCCGAGAGCGCGAACATGTCGGGCGGCGGGGGCCGCAGGCTCATCAACGGCGCGAGGCACATCAGCCCGCGCGCGGGATCGTTCAGCGCGAGCCAAGCTTCTGCGCGTGAGAGCGCGGCCGCGGTGGCGAATCGCCCGCCGACCGGCTCGAGTAGCTCGATCGCTTCGCGCGGCTCGTTTCGCGCGAGCGCGAGGTTCGCGAGT
>JANLUN010000232.1:0-1468 GCA_031363505.1 Planctomycetota bacterium
GCGCGGCTTGCGGCAGCGGTGGACTGCGAGTGTTCGACATCGCGTTCATCGACGACAAAGCGTTCTCCGAACGAATTACCACGGCTCCCGTGTCGCCTGTCGGACAACGGTTCTACGTCAAGACGAAGTACGCGACCGCAGTCGCCGCGCCGACAACGATCGCTCCCGATCCCACGCGGACGCACTTCGACGAGAACGGGAGCGTAGCGGTGCGAAACAGTGCGCGAAACGAGAACGGCCTCAATCCGGCAAATAGATCGCGAATTCGAGGCTTCCGCGTAGCCTTGCGTAGCTGAGACAGGATTGTGCGTAGAGGCGTCGGAGCAGTTTCGCAATCAGCAGGTCGCCGGTTCGATTCCGGCCGTCGGCTCCATCGTTTCCAGTACGAGGACACCACCACGTCCCTCGCTTCGGATCGGTAGAAGCGATCTGGACGCGCCGCGGCTGCGTGAGCTGAGCGTCCGGCACGGCACCGGCGTTCCCACTCGCCCGCCTCTCGCTCGGTGATCCTGTGCACGCCCGGAGATCGTGCCGCGATCCGCGGTCCGAACAACCGAGAGCGCGTCACGGGATCGCCCGCCTCCTCCCAAAGAGCAGCAAGACCGTCGCGCCCGCGTAGACCGCGACCAGCAGCCACTTCAGATCTGACGCCACCGTGCTGATCAATGGCAGCGGATCGACGACCGTCGAGAAGTCGGGCGCGCCGAGGAATACGTGTTGGATCTGGTTCTCGAACACGTCGAGCAGACCGGATGCGAGCGGGAGCACGAGAATCCAATCGAGACGATGCGTGACGCCGCGTCGCTCGAAGAGGCGCCCGAGCAGCGCGGTGAAGAATCCCGCGTACCAGAGCCAGTGGACATCATCGAGGATGAAGTGGGCGCGGGAGGCGTCGATCGCGCCCGTCTGCTGCCATGCGCGAAAGACGTGGAGCGTCTTCGCTGCTGAGAATCCGAAGCACTGCAGCCGGAGCAGCTCGGACCCGACCGGAGCGAGTGTCACGAGAATCGCGAGCTGGGAGACGACGTAGGCGAGCCCGAAGAGGACGAGGAACCACGTTCGTCCCAGCGACTGCGCGAGATTCCGGATCGTGAGCGGCACATCCACCTACTGCGCCAACATCCACCGCAGCCGCCGCGCTGCGGCGGTGACGCGGAGCGGCCCGAGTACACCCGCTGCATCGAGGCGGGCGCGCATGTCTTCCGGCAAGCCGCTCCGCGCAATCGCGGGCCACCACCGCATTTCGCGCACGCGGCGGAGCCTGCGATCCCGCGCGTTCGGCCGCTCACGAACGGCGCTCACGACTTCGCCAATCGCGACACGATCGCGTGCAATCGGCGCGAGGACGAGGTCGCCCTGCTGCATGCCCGCCATGAACGCCGTCCATTCCTCGTCCGAGATCGGTGTCTCCCCTCTTGCGATCGGCGCGAGCAGGCCCGCGTCGATCACCGCGCGCTGGAACGCGGCG
>JANLUN010000236.1:0-10207 GCA_031363505.1 Planctomycetota bacterium
GCCGTTGGCGCGCAGGCGCGCACCCGAGAACGTGTTGATGCAGTCCACGCCGGAAGCCTCGAGCAGTTTCGCGACCAGGCCGCTGCCCGCGCTGGCGACGAAGATCGGCTTGCGCGCGCGGATTTTGGCGCGCAGCTTGGCGAGGATCTCATCGCGGCTGGTACGTCGGACGATCACTTGATGCTCCGTGTCGGATCGAGGGCGAGCGACTCGAGGTAGGCAAAGAGGTCGAGGATCTCGGCGCGCGTGAAGGTGTTCAGCAATCCGGAGGGCATCGTAGACAGACTCGAGACGACGCGCTCCTCCACGTCGGCCAGTGGCACTTCGACCGGCTCGAGCTCGGAGTAGGGGTCCTGCTGCAGGAAGACGCTCCCGCCGGACTCGCGCACGACGCGTCCCGCGTGCAGCGTGCCGTCCTGCATGACGAAGATCTCATTGCGATACTGCGGCGCGATCTCGAGCGAGGGATTCAGCACGTGCGCGGCGAGATCGACCGCCGAGCGGCGCGCGACCACCTCGCGCAGCTCCGGACCGGTGCGCCCGCCGGCGCCATCCACGGGGTGGCAGCGCACGCACGAGGCCAGCTCGAGCACGCGGCGGCCGGCGGGGGGCGAGCCAGTCGGTCGGCCAGCGAGTACGGGCAGCAGATCGGCCGCGGTCCAATCGCGCACGAAGGCGCGCACGAAGGCGCGGCCGGAGTTCGTCGCGACGGGATCGCCGGCCGTCGATTCGTCGAGCTCGTCCCAGTCGGCGACCACGTGCATGACACCGTTCATGCGCAGCCAGTGGCCGGGGAACGTGCACACGTAGGGATGGTCCGCGGGCGCCGAGGGAGCCGTGAACTCCAGCACCTGACGCGCACCGGGCTGCAGCAGGCGTGTCGCGTGCAGCACCTCCGGCAGGTCGGGACGGTACTCGCGCGAAGCCGCGTCGGGGCTGGCGGACATGCGTTCGGCGGCGAGTCCCACGCGCGCCAGAGAACCGGGCGCGGTCACGACCAAGTTGTGAGGCATGATGTCGACGTTTTCGAAGACCAGCTCCACGGGCCGCCCCGCGACGACGCTGAACTCGGCGCGGTCGTAGCGCAGGCTGTCGGGTACCGAGCGGATCACGATCACCTGCGGCCCGAGCGGGCGCCGCGCGAGGCGCAGCGCGCGCGCCTCTGCGGCTGCGAGCTGCGGCGCGAGCTCGTCGGCGAAGGCCAGCAGTTCGCGCTCGTGCGCGTCGTCGAAGGTGCTGCCGGCGGCGGCTTCTAAGTAGGCCGTGAGCGCGCGCCCGAGCGTCTCGCGCGCCGGCTCCGGCCAGCTTGCGAAGGGCATATCGCGCAGGGCCGCCACCACGTGCGAGCGCAAGTCGGTGTCGTCGAAGCGCAGCACGAGCTCGTTCACGGCCTCGTGCACGCGTTCAGCGGGACCAGCCAGCAACGCCAGCGCGCGCGCCGCGCGACCACGCAGCAGCGCTTCCGGCGAGCCGACCTCGATGCGCGCGAGGTCGAGCGGAGCGCGCCCGAGATCGCCCTCGAAGATCGCGCGTCGCTCGGCGTCGAGCACGCGCACGCGCGCACCGTCGAGGCGCGCGGCGAAACGCCCGTCCTCATCGCCGCGGTTCCACAGCACGACCGCTTCGATCGGCAGCTCGCGGCCCAGGTCGAGCTCCCACCACGGATCCGGCTCGTCCTCGACGGTGTGCGTCTGGCCTGCATCGCCGAAGCGCGGGCTGCGGTTGCCGTCGATGCCGCGTGCGGCGGCACCGTCCCAAGCCGTGCTCGATTGGCTGGCCGTGCCGTCGCGCGCCACGTTCGTGCCGCCGGACAGGACTTCGACTTCAGCCAGGGTCAGCGTGCGCGCCGGCCCGGAGAGCTCGACGCGCACGAAGCGACCGCGCGCTGCGGTCTGCGCAGGCCGCGCCGACGCGGTGAGCACGCCGCGCACGCGCTCGAAGAGTGGCGCCGCCAGCTCGGGCTCGTCGACGAGCCGCAGCGCATCGAGCAGATCCGCGAGCGAGCCGGGGCTGGCCGCGGCCTCGTCCCATGTGGGACCGACCGCGCCCTCGGCCTCCATGCGCGCGCGCAACGCAAGGCGCCGCGTCGACGTGCGCGTACCGTTGCGCGCGAGGCGCCGCAGGTCGGTTTCCAGCCGCACGCGCTCGAGCGCGTCGAGCGCGCCGACGACGGCGAACAGGCCCATCAGGCGGTGGTCGGCGTGCTCGCCGGTGTCCAGATCGGCGCGCGCGACCACGCGCAGGAATTCCGCATCGGCACCGTCGCCGCGCAGGCGCGCCAGTGCGCGCAGCGCGGCGAGCGCGTCCGCGCGCTCGAGTCCGGGACGCCACAGTCGTTCCTCCCACAGCGCGACCTCGCCGGCGCCCAAGGCCTCCGGCCGCAGCGCGGCGAGCTCCGCGTCGGAGAGGCGCGCGAGCAGGTAGGCCAGTGCGCGCGGGTTGTCGCGCCCCGGGTTTTCCCGCCCAATGGGCTCGCCGGCGGCGATCGCAGCGCGCCAGCGCGGCGCGAGCGCACGCACGGTCTCGGACAGCGCGTAGTCGAGGAAGCGATCGGTGGGCTGTTCCAGCGCGGACAACGCGACCTCGGCCGCCGCGCCGCTGTCGAGGAAACTGCAGGCGACCACGGCTTCCAGCCGCACGCGCGCGTGCTCGTCGCGCACGGCCTTCGACAGGTAAGGCAGCGGGTCGGCCAGACGCCGGCGTAGCCCGCGCACGACGCGGGTCGCCGCGGCACGCGCGCGCGGGTCGCGCGCTGCGAGTGTGTTCTCGAGCAAGCGTGTGTTCACGCGATCGTGCTGCTGCAGCGTCCACAGGACCTCGAGGCGGTGGTGCTCGTAGTCCGGCTCGCGCTCGTCGAGCTCGCCCAGCCAAGCGAGTGCGGCCGCCTCGACCTCGTCGGAGGGCCGCGCGCTGAGCTCGATGCGCGTCCGATAGCGCACGCGATCCTCGGGCGAGGCCAGGCGTTCCACCAGCGCGCCGGTCGCCAGCGCGGACAGGTCCTCGGCAGGCAGGAGCCCGCGCCCCTGCGCCACCACGCGGTACACGCGGCCGTGTTCGTGGTCGCGGCTGGGATCGCGCAGGTGGTGTTGCATGTGCCCGATCAGGGCGTTGTGCCAGTCGACGAACCACACCGCGCCGTCGGGCCCGACCTCGATGTCGACCGGTCTGAAATTCGGGTCGGCGCTGAACACCAACGGTTCGACCTCGCGTGCGCCGAAGCCCGCACCGTCGTCCTCGAAGGCGTACTGGAAGATGCCCCGGAACCCGATCACGTTGGTGATCAGGTAGTTGCCCTGGTTCGCCTCGGGGAAGTGGCGGCTGGAGAGGATCTCCGTCGCCGCGGCGGGCCGGCTGCGCTGCTCGAAGAACGTGGCGTAGTGCGGGTGCTTTTGCGGCGCGTCCAGATGCCCGGCGAAGGGCGCCGCCCAGAAGTTTTCGTTGGTCGTGCCGTCGGTGACGAAGTCCTGGCCCCAACGGTCGAAGACGTGCCCGTGCGGGTTGAGGAAGTCGTAGGCCACGTGTCGCTCGACGCGCCAGGTGCGCGGCTCGAAGCGCCACACGCTGGCGTCGCGGTTGCGCACGGGCCCGTGGATCGTCTCCACCTGCGAGCGGTGGAAGATGCCTTCTTGGAAGTAGAGCGCTCCGTCGGGGCCGAGCACGAATGAGTTGGCCGAATGGTGCGTGTCGCCCGAGCTGAGCCCGTGCAGCACGCGCCGGCGCTCGTCGGCCACGCCGTCGCCGTCGTTGTCGCGCAAGAACAGCACGTCGGGCGGGTTGGCCACGAACACTCCGCCGTTCCAGAACTCGAAGCCGGTTGGGTTGTGCAAGTCGTCGGCGAAGGCTTGCACGCGGTCTGCGCGCCCGTCGCCGTCGTCGTCCTCGAAGACCAGCAACTTGTCGTTCATCGGCGAGCCGGGTTTCCAGTGCGGGTACGTCGGCCAAACCGCGACCCACAGGCGTCCGCGCGTGTCGAACGACATCTGCACCGGATTAGCCAGTTCGGGGAAGCGCGCTTCGTCGGCGAAGAGCTCGACGCGCATGCCCGGCGCGGGCGTCATCTGCGCGAGGGCCTCTTCACCGCCCAAGTACAGGTGCGTCCCGCCGGGACCCTCGCCGGGCAGGTTCGTCGCAACCTCGATCAGCGGCGGGATCGGACTTGCGCCGATCGCGGGCGCCGCGGGCCGCGGCTCGCCACGCGCGACTGCGCGGATCGCCAGGTCGAGCTGGTCGCACAGCGCGTCGAGCACCTCGAGCTCGCGCTGCAGCACCTCGAAGTTGGTGACGCCGTCGTAGATCAAGGACGAGCGTCCGCCGTAGACGTTGTAGCCGTCGGTGGCCTGGTAGCGGTTGAACCACAAGAGGTCCTTCTCGCGCACGATCTCGCGCACGGCCGCCTGACGCGCGGCGTCGGCGTGCTGCTCGATGCCGAAAGCGTGCGCGACCGCGTCGGCAAGCACTTCATTGCCGGCCTCGGTCAGGTGCACGCCGTTGATCGAGAGGCCTGTCGCGCCGCGCGCCTGGCGCGTGCGCAGCGGCGTCGCCAGGTCGACCAACGGCACGCCGAGCGCGGCAGCGACTTCGAGCTGAGCGTCGTCGTAGCGCGCGAGCCGCGCGTTGAGCTCGCTGCCCTCGGGCAGACTCGGGTTGCCCGGATTCGCGAAGGGCACGCTCGAGAAGAGCACCACGCGCAGCGGCAGTCCATCGGCGTTGCGCAGGCCGCGCACGTGCTCGACCCAGGCTGCGAGTTCGGCGCGGAAGGCCGCGCGGCCCTGCTCGCCGTCGAAGGACTCGTTGAAGCCCCAGAACGCGAACACGACGTCGGCCTGCGAGCGCGCCAGCCACTCGTCGGGCGTGCCGAAGCCGTCGACGCGCTGGCGCACGGTGAGCGTGTCCGCGCTGAAGCCCAAGTTGCGGAAGGAGAGCTCGAGCTCTGGGAAAGCGAGCTGGAGGCGCGTCTCGAGCCAGCCGTCGTGCTGCAGACGTTCGGCGAGCGCGCCGCCGACCAGCACCACGCGGTCGCCGGGCTCCAGGCTCGGTCGCATCTGCGCCAGCAACGGGCGTGTGTCGGCGGAGGACGCCAGGAGCGCGAGTGCCGCCTGGGCCAGGGTTCGTTTCAGCATCGCGGGACCAGGCAAGCGTGGAGCGTTAGAGTGCCGGCATGTGGGGAGCGCTCATTCTAGGGATGGCGCCCGCAGCGGGAGCGGTGCAGGACGACTTGCGCCTCGAACTCGCGGGCGGAGATGGGCCCGGCGCGGGCAAGCACGTGGTGCTGGTGGCTGGCGACGAGGAGTACCGCTCCGAGGAGGCGCTGCCCATGCTGGCGCGGCTGTTGTCGGAGCGCCACGGTTTCCGTTGCACGGTGCTCTTCGCCACCGATCCCGCGAGCGGCACAATCGATCCGACGGCCGCCAACCACCAGCCCGGCCTCGAGCAGCTCGATGCGGCCGACATGCTGGTGATCTTCACGCGCTTCCGCGAGTGGCCCGACGCGGAGATGGCGCACTTCGTCCGCTACGTGGAGTCGGGACGACCCATCCTGGGCATCCGCACCGCGACGCACGCGTTCTCGTACGAGCGCGATCCGAAGAGTCGCTACGCGCACTGGGACTGGCGCAGCACGACATGGCCCGGTGGTTTCGGCCGCCAGGTGCTGGGCGAGACCTGGATCAGCCACCACGGCGCGCACGGCTCGCAGAGCACGCGCGGCGTGATCGAGCCGGCGCTGGCCGCGCATCCGATCCTGCGCGGAGTTCGCGACCTGTGGGGCCCGACCGATGTCTACGGCATCCGCGCACTGCCCGACGACGCGCGCGTGCTCGTGCGTGGGCAGGTCCTCGAGGGCATGCGGCCCGAATCGCCGCCCGCCGCGGGCGCGCTCAACGAGCCCATGTTGCCCGTCGTCTGGTTGCGCGAGCGCGCGCTCGAGGGCGGCAAGACCCAACGCGTCGTGTGCTCCACGATGGGTGCCTCGGTCGACCTCAAGTGCGAGGACCTGCGCCGCCTGTTCGTGAACGCCGTCTTCTGGGGCGTCGGCCTCGACGTGCCCGCGCGCGCCGAAGTCGCGGTCGTCGGTCCTTGGGAACCCACGCCGTTCGGTTTCGGAACCCACGTCAAGGGCGTGCGCGCGCGTGACCTGCGGCCCGCTGCGAAGACGACGAGAGACTAGCCCGCATTTCCCCGAGCTTTTACTGCGTCGCAGCCAACGCGTCGCCCGCGGCGCAGAGCACCGGCCCGGGGGTTAGGGAATTCAGGCGCGTGACCACGGAGAGCTTTCCCTCCGGGCCAGCACAATCCCGCGCTCCGCCGTACTCGCCGCCGGCCCCATCCGGCGCTTCGCGCTACTCGCAAACACCTTCCTCCTCGCCGTTCGCCGCGCCGTGAGCGTGCTTTCGCCGCGCAGCATCACACGCTCCCCACGCCCGCACGCTCAGAGTGCGCGCTCGTCCGGCCGGGCGCTCCGCACCGCTGCGCCGAGGCTTGCGGGAAGAGCGTCCTCGCTGACACGGGGCCGACGAAGTCCGTCCGCGCGCGGCGTAGCGCGTGGATCTCAGTGGCGGTCGCGCAGTACCCTCCCCGCCGATGGACTCGCTCTTCGACCCCGCCGCCCGCGACCGCATCCTCCGGCGCATCGACACGCTCCGCCCCGACTCGCCGCGCGGCTGGGGCAAGATGGACTGCGCGCAGGCGATGGCGCACTGCGCGAACGCGTTGGAGGCGTCCACGGGCGACCGCGTGCTGCGGCGCAATTTCATGGTGAAGCTCATCGGCCCGCTCTTCCGCGGCTGGCTGCTCGGGCCGAAGCCGTTCTCGCGCAACTCGCCGACGCATCCGGAGCTCGTCCTCTCGGCGCCGCACGACTTCGAACGCGAGAAGGCGCGGCTCGTCGCCGTCGTCCGCAAATTTCACGACGCCGGCCCCGCGGCAGCCGGGCAGTACGAGCACGCCTTCGTCGGCAAGCTGACCGGCGGCGAGTGGGGCGTCCTGCAGCACAAGCACCTCGACCACCATCTGAGGCAGTTCGGGGCGCTCTGAGGCGGACGATCTCGCTCTGGCGCGCCGTAGCGTTCGCGCAACGACGTCTCCCGGAGATCCTCGACATCGACGTGCGTGTTCGCGCGCGCGATGACCTTCGCGTCCGAGTGCCTGAGTATCCTCCTGAGGCACCGCGAGCAGCGCGCCGTTGCGCGCAAACCCCGAACCGGCCGTGTGGCGCAGCGCGTGGACATCGAGCTTTCGCCCATTCGGATCGAGGCGCTCCACCCCGCGGCCCCGATGCGGATCTCACGCCGGAGCAGAGCATCGCCGGCATGCGCAAGGTGATCGACGGCCTGAAACCCGACGACACCGGCAAGTTGTTCAAGTTCGACGGGTCGACCGTCGCGTGGTAAACAACGCCCCGCGAGTCTCTAGCCAAACTCACCTGATGACACACAGCCTTCAAGATCGTTACGCACCGAACAACAAATGCTTCGGTTGCGGTCCGGCCAACATCAAGGGACTGCGCATCAAGAGCCGGGTCGACGGTGAGCGCGTCGTCGCCGAGTGGATGCCGGAAGCGCACCACGAAGCCTTCCCGGGGATGCTGAACGGCGGAATCATCGGCGCGCTGCTCGATTGCCACAGCAATTGGACGGCGGCGTGGCACTTGATGAACGCACAGAAGCTCTCGTCGCCGCCGAGCACGGTGACGTCGGAGTTCCACGTGAAGTTGAAGCGGCCGACTCCGTCGAACGTCCCCGTGCAACTCGTCGCAAACGTGGTCGAGTCCGCGGGTGATCGCGCGGTCATCGAGGCCGAGATGACGTCGGGTGGAAAAGTCACCGCGACGTGCCGCGGAGTCTTCGTCGCCGTGCACGAAGGCCATCCGGCGTTTCATCGCTGGCAGTAGCGGGTCAGCGCCCGCGGGCTAGCCGTCCGCGAACAGCTCGCCTTGCTTGAGTGTCGGAGCGACGTCGATCGGAGGATCGACTCCGTCGTCGATGTTCAATCCGAGTCGACGGCACGTGATCTCGAACATCTGCAAGACGGCGTTCCAGCGCGGTCCGTGACCGGTCATGCGCTCGCCGAAGTCGCTGCGGTTCATTGCCCCCGCGCGCAACTCGAGGATCGCGGACTCGACCTTCTTCGCACGCTCGGGAAATGCTTCCGCCAGTCGCTCGCGAAAGACCGGCAGCACTTCCGCGGACAGGCGCACCGGCGTCATGAAGGCTCGCGTCGCGCCGGCGTCCCGCGCTTGCTCGAGCAGCGTCGCGACGTCGCTGTCGTTGAGCCCGGGAATCAGCGGCGAGATCGAGATCCCTGTCGCGATTCCGGCATTCGACAAGAGGCGCATCGTCTCGAAACGTTTCGACGGGGAGCTCGCTCCGGGTTCGATCTTGCGTCCGACGTCCTCGCGCGCGAACGGGATCGACAAGTAGACATGTGCCGAAGCCGCGCGCGCGATCCGAGCGAGCAGATCGATGTCGCGCCGCACGAGCGCCCCCTTCGTGATCAGCGCGACCGGATTGCGATGCGCGAGGCAGGCTTCGAGACAGCGCTTCGTCAGTTCGTAACTCGCCTCGAGCGGCTGATAGCAGTCCGTGTTGCCGGAGAACACGATCAGCTCGTGTTTCCACGAACGCCGCGCGAGCTCACGCGCGAGCACTTCCGGCGCATTCACCTTGACCACGATCTTCCGATCGAAGTCGGTGCCGGCGCCGAAGCCGAGATACTGATGACTCGGGCGCGCGTAGCAGTACGCGCACGCATGTGCGCAACCTCGGTACGGATTGACGCTCCAGCGGAAAGCGAGGTCGGGGCTCGTGTTCTCGCTCAATACGGAGCGCGCGTCCTCCTCGAAGACTTGCAGCTCCGCGAGCGGCGGTTCTTCGAGCCACTCCGTGTGGACCGAGAGCCAGGGGTTCGGCGGATTCGAGACCGGCCGCGGCACCTTGGATGTCGACTACGGACAGAAACGCACGCGCAGCGCGTCGCTGGCGTTGAAACCCGCGCCGCCCGCCGCTGCGTTGCGATACCAGTACTGGAAGAAGAGCTCGACGCCGGGCACGGCGATCGACGGCGGTGCGTTCACGTCGAACACACGCGTGTTGACGCCGCTCGCGCTCGCGGCGGTCATCGGCAGCATGCGGACGAACGGTCCCTGCACGCAGCCCCATCCGTTGCCGACCGGCGTGGGCGCGGCGGAGCCGAGGCCGTAGAAGAAGAATCCGTTCGAGAACGGCGGCGTACCGGTGGCGCGCAGCACGAGATCGTTGGCGGCGACGCTCGACGTGCCCTGCCAGCCGATCAAGGCTCCCGGCCCGACCGTATTGGGTGACGTCAGGCAGTACACCGAGATCGGCGTGCCTCCCGGAGCCACCTGATAATCGATGGTCTGCGTCATGTACGCGGCACGCGCGTCCTCGTCGCGGACGAGCGTCGTGCCGTCCGTCACGGTGACCGACACCGTCGACGTGCAGCCGCCGAAGTTGAGCGTCGAGAGATCGAGAGTGGTTCCAGTCGCGCCCGCGATCGGCACGCCGTCGAGCAACCACTGGATGCTGAGCGAATGGCCGACGGGAACCATGGGCGTCACGAAAAGCGTCTCGGTTCCGTTGTAGGTCACGAGGTCATCCGACGCTGCGTCGATCGGATCGACGATCTTGTAGATCTCGATGATGAGCTTCTCGATCGACGGCGGGTTGAACGGCCGTCCGAGGTTGCGCATGAGCGAGTTGTTCGACGGACGGTAGACGCCGAACTGGCTGTAGACGGCGCCCTCGAACGTCGAGACGAGACCGTCTTGGGTCGAGATGTTCGTACCGAGCCACCGCGCCCACTTCGAGTTGGCTGCCGCCATCGCCGTCGACGTCAGCTTCGACGCATTGACGTTCGACGGCTCGCCGCCCGTGTACGTAGCGGCGCCGCCATAATCGTATTCGTCGGCGAGGTTACCGAGCGCGTGCCCGAACTCGTGCTGCATGATCTGCACGGACGAACCGTTGCCGGCCGCGCACGTGCCGAGATCGTTCGACGGATATCCCGCTCCGCCGTACATCGACGAGTTCGCGAGCGCCGCGACGAGATCGACGTCGGGCGCGTTGTTGGCGAAGCTGTAGGCCTTGCTGACGCTGACGCACAGAAGGCGATCGGTGCCGTTGCACCAGTACTTCATGTCCATCGCGGTGTTCTTCAGGATCCCCTGCGTCGGATCGTTGTCGACGCCCGA
>JANLUN010000246.1:0-5140 GCA_031363505.1 Planctomycetota bacterium
TCGACGCGGCGCTGGCGTCGGGACGCGACAAGTAGTTGCGTCCCGCGGGCACGTTCGCTGACACCCAGCCGTCGCAGCTTCCGATGATCTGCCCGTCGCCTGGCGGGAGATCGGTGAACGCGAACGAGCCGTCTGAGTTCACGTCGGCGGAGTACTCGCGCAGCATCGTCGCATTCGGTGACGAGCGTTCTCCGACTTGAAGATTGAGCCTCACGGAGCCGTGCTCGATCGGTCGCGGCACCGCGGGATCCAATCGACCCTCGAACCTGCGGCCTTGGAAGAGTTGCAGGTGCAACTCCTTCTGCTCTCCGACGCCGACCTCGAACATCTCGGGTGCGCTGAAGTACATGCCGTCCTCGGCGCTGCGGTGCGCGAGATAGATCCCGTGTTTGCCGGGCGGAATGCCCGCGCACGAGAGTCGGCCGTCTTTGATCGGCAGCCACGCATCCGGCTGGATCTTCGCGCCCCAGGTCATGTACGGCACGACGTCGCGGAGAACTTGGTCGGGCGATTCGGTCCATCCCGACACGACGACGAACGCTCCCTGCTCGAGAACGATGACGCGCGGCTCGGCGCCGATCTTGAAGTCTTGCTCGTTGTGCGTGATGTAGTCGGGGTGCTCGACGTCGAGCGACACGGATCCTGTTTCGACGTCCGCGTTGATCCACACCGGGAACCACAGCTTCGCGGTTCCGTCGAGCTCCGTACGGCCGATCGACGGTTCCTCGGAGGACCAACCCCAGTGCGTGCCCGGATCGCGCGGACTGCGAAGCCCGGTCAAGCGGATGTCGGCGTTCGCGATCGGCGCGCCGTGCTTGTCCTGCACGATCAAGTGGATCCAATCGCGCGCGTTTGGATCGTAGGCGCGCGAGCCGGCCGCGGGCGACTCGGTCATCGGTGCCTTCGCAGCGGGAGCGCTCGGCGCGACGGGCGGAGCGGGTTCGCGCACGACTTCGCGCGGTGCGGGCTCGACGGCGACAAGTGGAGTTGGCGCGACGTCGACCGGTTTCTCGGGAGCTTCGGCCGTGGGCGTGGGCAACGCACTGGGGGCCGGGGATTCGTGTCGTAGCAACCACACGAGGAGCGCCACAATCACGAGGACCGCAGCGATGAGTGCGAACTTCTTCATAGGGGGCTTCGCGCCGGGTGAAACGGGCGAACTGGGCGACCTGGGCGAACCGGGCGCTGCGTCGAGTGTAACGAGCTCACTCGTCCTGGCGCGGCTCGAGGACGATGCGAACCTCGCGCGATTCGCCGGCGGCGAGCTCGATCTGGATGCGCCGATCCGCGCCGGACTTCGCCGGGAGCACGAAGCGTTCGTGCTGCACGTCGGCGAACACGACCCCGCGCGGAAGGTTCGACAGTGTGACTTGTCCGCCGGCATCGGACTGTCCGCTGTACGTTCGGTGCATGAATGCGGACGAGTGCCCGGTGCTCCAATGCACGTTGGGCGACAAGCTCAACTCCGCGTCCGCGATGGGGCGACCCTTCGCATCGTCGATCGTCGCTTGGACGGTCGCCGTGCGCTCCATCTGCAGCTCGAACGGTCCTTCGAGAACGGCTGGATTCACCGACTGAGGGACCATCGCGAGATCACGCATCAGCGCGATCTTCTTCTCGCGCTCTTCCTTGCTCAGGGTTTCGAGTCGCGGAGAGGACTGCGGTTGATCGCTCTCCACGCGCGCCGACGCCCATCCACTGCAGATGCCGATGATCTGGCCTGCGCCCGGAGGAATCGATTCGAACTCGAACGATCCGTCGGGTTTCACTTCGGCGGTGAACTCGCGCGACATCGTCGCGCCGGAGGATTCGCTCGAGCCGACCGCCAGGTTCACCATGACCGCACCGTCGATGACGGGCCGGGGAACGGCTTCGTCGAGCTTGCCTTTGAATCCACGTCCGGGGAGGAGCCGCAGGTGCAGCTCCTTTTGCTCGCCCATCGCGAGGTCGAAGAACGCGACCTCGCTGAAGCACGGCCCGTGCTGCGTGCTCGAGTAACTGAGATACAGGCCGTGCCGACCGGGCGGAATGTTCGCGCACGCGAGCCGGCCATCCTTGATCGGCGTCCACGAGTCCTCTGCGACGACCGCTCCCCACGTCAGGTGCGGCGTGACATCGCGCACGACGTCCGCGGCGGTATCGATCCATCCGGACACGATCACGAACGCGCCCCGTTGGAGGACGATGACGCGCGGCGCAGGATCGACCGGGAAGCCCTGCGCTTCGAACGCCATGAAGTCGGGATGCTCGATTCGAAACGCGACCTGGCTCGTCCGCCGGTCGGGATCGATCCAGAGCGGGTAGCGCAGCCTCAAACTTCCGTCGGCACCGGTGACGCCTGAGGACGGCTCACCGATCCAGTCGTTCGTGATCCTCGGATTGCGCTCGCTGTACAAGCCCGTCATGCGAATCTTGGCGTCGACGACCGCCGCTCCGCTCGGGTCTTGAACGAAGAGATAGATCGCTCCGACCGCGTCGGGGTCGAACTTGCGGCGCGCTGGACGCGACACGGGCGCGTCGACGGGCGTTGCTTCCTCTCGAGCGGTTTCGGCCGGAACGGATTCCCGCGGTGCTTCCGCTGTCAGCTGCTCTTCGGTGGCGAGCGGAGGCGGCGTTTTCGGTGTCTCGACGGAAGCCGTGGGAATCACGGTCTCCGGCGTAGGCGCGACGACGGGGTCCTCCGCACGCATGAGCCACGCGAGGAGCAATAGAGTCGCCGCGAGTGCAGCGAAGACGAGGAGTCGCTTCATCGGATTGTCGCGCCCGCGGCGAGGACGCTCAGTGTAAGTCGTGCGTGCGGCTCGTGCAGGTGCTGCCGACCTCGTCGCACGCGCAGATCGTAACGACTGCGCCGGCGTCGACGACCACTTTGAATGGACAACGAACCCCGCTCCGCAAACTCATTGGGTAGATTGCAGCGCCGGAGACGCCGAAACTCCATTCCCTATCGAAGTAGAAGCGACGGAGACCCGAATCCCATGAACCACTCGAGCAGCGACGACGAACGAGGACCGATCACGCGGCGGCTGGCACTCAGTGTTCTCGGTGTGGCCGGCGCGTCGTCGCTGATCACGCGCGGAACCGCGCGCGCGGCAGCGAGCGACGAAGTCGTGCTGCGCGAATTGGCCATATCGCCAGGCACGTTTGAAGTGGCGTTCGATCCCACTCAGACGGTCCACATCGCGCGGGTGACGAACGCGACAGAGAGCATCACGGTCACGCCGACGGCCTTCGGGCGAGGAACCACGATCACGGTCAACGGGATGACGGTGCCCAGCGGGTCGCGATCGAAACCGATCGCCATCGGAACGGGTCTGAATCAGATCACCGTCGTCGTGACGGACGTGACTGGCGCGCCGCTCCGCACGCACACGGTCGTCGTGGCGAAAACCGGCATGAGCTGCGTGCTCATTCCTTCCGAGACGGGCGGTCCGTATCCGTTGTCATCGATCCTCAGCGATCCATCGATGGTGCGCAGCGACATCACCGAGGGGCAGATCGGTATCCCGCTCTTGCTGCGGCTGTCGCTCGTAAACGTCAATCAAGGTTGCGCGCCGATTACGAATGCGGGCGTGTACATCTGGCAGTGCAACAAGGACGGCGGGTATTCGGGCTACCGCGGCGGGCAGAACGGCAACTTCCTCGGGCAGACGTTCTTGCGCGGTATCCAGTTCACGAACGGGGCCGGGAACGTGCTCTTCACCACGATCTACCCGGGTTGGTATCCGGGTCGGATCACGCACATCCACGTGCGGATCTACCTCAACGGTACGAGTCTTCCCGTGTCGGCGACGACGCAGATCGCCTTCCCGATCGCCGCGACCGCAGCCGTGAACACGTCGCCGCTCTACGTGCCCAACGGGCAGAATCCGATCGTCAACTTCGCCCAGGACGGCGTCTTCAACGACGGAGTCGATTATCAACTCGCGACGCTCAACGGAGATGTCACGAACGGTTACACCGCGGACCTGACGATCGGCATCGCGGGCTGAATCGGACATGTTGCCCGACTGCGTGACGATGACGTGCCTCGCGATCGCTTGCGCTCCGAGCGTCGCCGACTCCTTCGACGTGCAAGATCTCGGCGCAGGCGTGTACGCCGTCATCCGCCGCGAGCCGCCGGGGCTGATGTTCGATGCCAACTGCGTGTTCATCATCAACGACGAAGACGTGGTCGTTGTCGACACGAACATCACGCCGAGCTCGGCTACAGCCACGCTCGCCGCGCTGCGCAAGTTGACGCCGAAGCCGGTCAAGTACGTCGTCAACACGCACTGGCACCCCGATCACATCTCGGGCAACCAGGTGTATCGCGATGCGTTCCCCGGCGTCGAGTTCATCGCGCAGACCACGACGTTGGAAGACTTGCCGAGCATCGGCGAGTCGAACTATCGCGAGTTGCTCACCCATGGCCCGGGATTCGTCGCCGATCTCAAGATCGCGCTCGAGCGCGGCACGAGCCTCGCCGGTGGTCCGATGACGGACGAGGAGCGCGCGAGCTGTGCCAGCGACATCGCGCAGCTCGAACGGCTCTTCGCGGAAGCTCCCGCCACCAAGATCCTGCTCCCGACGATCACGATCGAGGACCGGCTGACGCTGCATCGCGGTGGCCGTACCATCGACATCCGCTACTTGGGACGCGCTCACACGCGCGCGGACCTCGTCGTGCACCTGCCGAAGGAAGGCATCGTGATCACGGGCGACATCGTCGTGTGGCCGGTGCCGCTGATCGGTTCGACGTCGTATCCGCTCGACTACGCGGCGACGCTCGAGAAGCTGCTGGCGCTCCGCGCGACGACGATCGTGCCCGGTCACGGGCGAGTGTTGCGCGATGAGACGTACTTGAAGCAGCTCGTTCGATTGTTGCGCTCGATCCAAGAGCAGACCGAGGCCGCGGTCGCTCGAGGTGAGACGTTGGAGCAGGTTCGTGCGAGCGTGGACCTCTCGGAATCACGTCAGGCGATCGCCGGTGACAACGCGTTGCACAGACTCATCTTTGCGAGCTACGTCACGGGGCCCGGTGTCGCGGCTGCGTACAGCCAGGCGACTGCGACGCGTTAGACACGGGACGTGAAATACGGCGTCAGACACATTAATTAAACGTCGCCGCCAAAACGGGGGGTTGCGCGGGCCCCCGGCG
>JANLUN010000471.1:0-2252 GCA_031363505.1 Planctomycetota bacterium
CGGCGGGCGTCAACCCCTCGAACCCTGGAAGGAGCGGCACGCGGCATACGATCGTCACGAGCTCGAGCGCAAGCTTGAGCATGTCGAGGTCGCGCTCGATCAGCTCGCGCGCCTTGCCCTTCACCTTGGGCAAGTTCTCGATGACCGCGGCGACCGACCCGAACTCGGTGATGAGCTTGATCGCGCCCTTCTCGCCGATCCCGTGGACGCCCGGGATGTTGTCGGAGTGATCGCCCATGATCGCGAGCACGTCGATCACGTGATCGGGCGTCGTGCCGAACTTCTCGAGCACGGCCTCGGGGCCTTCGATGACGACCGCCGAGTCCGACTTGAACACGTTGTACAATCGGACGCGGTCGTCGATGAGCTGCATGAAGTCCTTGTCGCCCGTGACGATCAGGACATCCCAGCCGGCCTTGGCGCCCTGCGTTGCGAGCGTGCCGATCACGTCGTCCGCTTCGTAGCCGGGAACCTCGAAGAGCGGCACACCGTGCGCGCGCACGACGTCGCGCAAGAACCCGAGCTGCGACACGAGGTCCTCGGGCATCTTCTGCCGCGTCGCCTTGTAATTGCCGTACTTCTTGTGCCGAAACGTGTCGCCGGGCGGATCGAACGCGACCGCGATGAGATCGGGCTTCTCGGTCTCGAGGATCCGCCGCAGGGTCATCGTGAACCCGTACGTCGCGCCGGTCGGCTTGCCGTCGGGCGAAGTCAAGCCCGATCGCGCGAGGGCGAAGTAGGAGCGGTACGCGAGCGCGGTGCCATCGAGCAAGAAGAGACGCGGCATGCGGCGCAGCATACGGTGCAGCGGCGCTAGACTCTCGCGATCATGCGCATCCAACTCGCTCCCGGCGTGCCGGACCTGGCGTCGCTCGGCATCGCCGACAACGGGAGCGCGCGCATCGAGGACTTCGGACCGCCAGAGGGCCGAGCGCGCAAGCTCGAGTCGGAGCTCGGAGTCGAAGCCGTGCGCTATCCATTGCCGGGCACGCCCGACGCGAGTGGCCGTCTCACGGGCCGACCGTCAGGCGTCGGCACCGGCTTCGTCGTGATGCGCCGGTTCACGAGCGCGCGGTTCGCGGCTTCGTGGCGCGCGCGCTTCACGAGCCCGCGCAGCCTGTCGTTCGCCGAGCGCGAGTGGAACCTCCTCTGCCATCTGCGACAACACGGAGTCAACACGCCCGAGCCGCTCGCGGTCGGCAGCGATCCCAGCGCGGTCTTCGGGCGTCGCTCGTTCTTGATCGTGCGCGAGCAGGGCGACCTCGAGCCGCTCGCGCAGCGCCTGCAAGCCGGGCTTTCGCCGCGCGACCGCGGGCGAATCGCTCGGTCGCTCGGCGCGACGCTCGCGCGGCTCTTTCGCTGCGGCGTCGTCCTACCGCACCTCGACGTGCATTCGATCCGCGTCGGCGAGCTGCGCGCGCAGGTCTCCGACCCGGCGCCGTGCGCGGCGCAACAGATCACCGCGCTCCGCGAACGCGCCGCGATCGGCGGACGGGGCTCGAAGCTGGGCTTCGGTCGCCTGCCCGAGATCGCGATCGACGACGTGCGCGGCGGCTGGATCACGGAGCGCGTCAGTCCGGCGGACCGAGCGCTCGTGCTGAGCCATCTGTGCCGGAGCTTCGGCGCCGTCGAGCGCGAGATCTCGCTCCGCTGCGTCGCACACGCGCTGCCGCGCGCGGAGAGACGCAACTTTCTCGCGCGCTCTTTCGCGTGAGCTTGCCTCGCATCCGATCGTCGCCACAATGCGGGGCCCATGAGCCGCACGGTCTGCACTTTGAACGCGAACGGCATCCGCTCGGCGGATCGCCGTGGATTCTCGAAGTGGCTCGCGCGCACGCAGCCCGACGTCTTGTGTCTACAAGAGATGCGTGCGACCGAGGACGACGTCGACGACGCGCTTCGTTCGCCGGCGGGGTACAGCACTCGCTGGCAGTGCGCGCAGAAGAAGGGCTACTCCGGCGTCGCGCTCTACTCGAAGCCGAGTCCCGATCGCTACTCACCCGGCACGGGCTTCGAGCACTGCGCCGACGAAGGCCGCGCGCTGCGCGCCGACTTCCAAGACATGTCGGTCGTCAGTTTGTACGTGCCGTCGGGCTCGTCCTCCGACGAGCGGCAACAGGTGAAGTTCAAGTTCCTCGATCACTTGATCGAGTTCACGGGCGCGCTCGTCAAGGAGAAGCGTCCGCTGCTTCTCTGCGGCGACTTCAACATCGCGCACACGGCGATCGACATCGCACGGCCGAAGCAGAACG
>JANLUN010000472.1:0-1899 GCA_031363505.1 Planctomycetota bacterium
CGCACCACAGCGGTCCGTTCGCGAGGTCTTCACTAGCGGCCCCCTCGGGCCGAGTTTCGCGCCGCGCCGCGCGCGCCTTCCTTTTATAGTGCGCGCTTCCGAACCCTCCCCCCATCACGATGCAGACCCTCACCAAGCCCACCCTCGAGTCGCTCTCCAAGAACTTCCACCACTGGCAGAAGGTCGGCGATCTGATCGACCAGTGCATCGACTTGATGCTCAACCTGCGCCAGTCGGGCCACCCGGGCGGTTCGCGCTCCAAGGTGCCGCTGCTCGTCGCTTCGACGCTCGGCGCGGGCATGCGGTGGGACCTGCGGCATCCCGAGAGCGCGTTCGGCGATCGCTTCGTGCTCGTCGCGGGGCACTGCAATCCGGCGATCTACGCGCTGCTCGCCGTCTACAACGAGGCGTTGCGCGCGCGGTACGAGCTCACGCAGGACAAGCGCTTCAAGGTGCACAACGAGCACGAGTACATGCTCACGTGGGAGCACCTGCTCGACTTGCGCCACAACCAGGGCCTGCCGGGTCACGCCGAGATGGAGGGCAAGACGCTCTTCTTCAAGTTCAACACGGGGCCGTCGGGTCACGGCGCGCCGGCTGCGCTCGGCGAAGCGATGGCGCTGAAACACGCGGGTGCGGGCGAGGTGAAAGTGTTCGCGATGGAAGGCGAGGGCGGACACTCCGCCGGCGCGCACCACGAAGTGAAGAACTCCGCTTGGGGACTCGGCCTCGACAACCTCATCTATCTCTTCGACTGGAACGACCACGGCATCGATTCGCGCGCGCACTCCGAGGTCGTGCACGGCACGCCGGAGGAGTGGTTCAAGCCGTACGGGTGGCGCGTCTCCGGCACCGAGCGCGGCGAAGACTACGCATCGATCACACGCGCGCTTCTCGAGATCGTGCACGACGAAGATCCCAAGGGTCAGCCGGGCATGGTGTGGGTGAAGACGCGCAAGGGACGCGGCTACTACAAGTTCGATGCGCCGAGCCACGGCAAGGCGCACGCGCGCAACTCGGAGCTCTTTTGGAAAGGACGCGACGACTTCCAGAAGAAGTACGGCGTCTCGTTCGAGTGCTTCGGCGACCAGAAGGACCCGGGCGAGCCGGGATGTCGCGATCAAACGGCGCGCTGGTTCGAATCCGTGATGAGCGTGCTGCGCAAGGACAAGGAACTGCTCGAGTACTTGTCGAACACGCTCGTCGAGCTCGGCGAGTCGGTGCCGAAGAAGCCCGAAGGCTTCAAGCTCACGTCGAAGATCAATCTCCACGAGGACCGTTCGTGGCTCGCGATCGATCAGTTGCCGAAAGCGCTCTTCGTCGAACCCGGCACCAAGATCGCGAACAAGGAAGGCCTCGCGAAGTTCGGCGCGTGGGTCAACGAGCTCGAGAAGCAGAAGATGGGCCGGCCGCTCGTGCTCGCGTGCTCAGCCGATCTTGCAGAGTCGACGTCGATTCACGGCTTCTCGAAGGGCTTCCAAGAGAAGGAAGGCTTCGGCTGGTACGAGCGCACGAAGAACCCCGGCGGCGCGCTGTTGCCGCAGCAGATCACCGAGTTCACGAACTCCGGACTGATGGCCGGCCTCGCGACCGTGAACATGTCGAGCGAGCCGGAGAAGACGTTCGTCGGCTATTGGGGCGCGCACTCGACGTACGGTTCGTTCTCGTACTTGAAGTACGGCTTGATGCGCCTGTTCTCGCAGCTCGCTCAAGACTGTCCGCTGCGCGTCGGCAAAGTGATCTGGATCGTGGGACACTCCGGCCCCGAGACCGCCGAAGACAGCCGCACGCACTTCGGCATCTTCGCGCCGGGCGTGACGCACGATCCAGATCACTTTGCCGACGCGCAGCGGACAGTCTTGAGCGAGCTGCGAGAACAGGCGCATCAAGCCGTACTTC
>JANLUN010000284.1:0-3002 GCA_031363505.1 Planctomycetota bacterium
GAGGCCGTGCTCGTGCGCGCGCTCGAGCCGTTGGAGGGTGTTGCGATCATGCGCGCACGACGCGGCGCGCACACCGATCGCGATCTGTGCAACGGACCGGCGAAGCTCGTTCAAGCCATGGGGCTCGAACGCGAACACGACGGAGTCGATCTGCTTGCGGGAAGCGTCGGCCTCTTCCACGCGCGCCGAGGTGCCGCGCAGTTCGCCGAACGCGAGATCGTTCAGACCGTTCGTGTGGGCCTGACGCGCGGGAGCGAACTGGAGCTGAGGTTCTACGTGCGCGGCGAACCGTGCGTGTCGCGCGCGTGACTCCGCAGCTGGGCTGCTACCCGAGTCGACGCACGGCGTCGACGTACGGCAGACCGCATCAGCGCGGCGGCTCGGTGTCGGCCGGAGTGTTTTCCGCCGGCTTGTCCTCCGGCGGAGTTCCTTCGGGCGGCGTTTCGGCGGTCTTCCGCGCAGGTCCGATGGTGGTCTTGTTCCCGAGCGACTCTTGGTGCTCTCGGATCTGCTGCTGGATCTCCGGCGGTAAGTCGCTCGGGATCACGTACGAGTCCTTCTGATCGCCGAGCATCGAGTCGTCGACCGGCGGAGGAGGCGGAGTCTCGTCCTTGAGCAAGTCGCTCATGTGCTTCGCGAACGTCGTCTTGTTGTACGACGGGATCACGTACGCCCACTGCGAGAGCCGCGCGTTGAGCTCGGCAACTTCGGCCTGGACCTCCTCGGGCTTCTTCTTCACCGAAGTTCTCTCCGCGTCAGTCTTCGCGTCGGCGCTCTCGCCTTCCGAAGCTGGCTCCGCAGCGGGAGAGTCCGCGGCCGGGGGTGCTTCGTACGAGGCGACGAACTTCGCGTACGTCTTCTCGCCCTCGTCCTTCAGCGTCACCGCGATCACGAGCCCGTCGAACGTCCAAAAGCGCGACGTCGCTCCTGGATTCGTCGCGAAGTCGATCGTGTCGACGCGCGCGACGTCCTCCAAGTTCAGCCACTCGAGCGTCGATGACATCGCGCTCGCCACGGTGGCGTATTTCAATTCGCGACCCGCGGGCATGTTCGCGAGCGTGAAGTCGTTCGAGTCCGGCGTCGGGCGCTCGACGCGCACGATCTCACCATCGGGGTGAGCGACTTCGACGACACGGATCCGATCGCGTTTGACTTCGAGGATCTTCTTGACGAGCCAATCGCTGCAGTTCTCCGGCACTTGGAGATCGCTCTTCACGAGCCACGACTGCGGGTCGTCCACGCGGCGCACGTAGAGATGTCCCGGCGTTCCGGTCTTGCCTTGGTGCGGTTTGCCGACGACCAGCTGCGCGAGCTCCTTCCCGCTGCCATCGGACAGCGTGAGCAGCGTCGACGTGGAGCCTTCGGCATCGGGATCCTGTACACCGAGCGCGGCGTAGCGTGCGGTGTCGGACGTCTTCGGCTCGACGCGCGTCATGTCGGCGACGGCGATCAAGGCCTTGCGCAGCGGCTCCACGTCGGCCGGATACGAGTCCTTCTCGGCGAGTCCCCAGCTCTCGCCGCTGCGCTTGAGCGTGCACTCGCTGCCCTGGCGCTTCACACGCACGGTCGCGACGTCGTTGATCGAGCCCATGAGCTCCGGGAAGAGCTTCGACTGATCCGTCTTCGGTTGAACCTTGCCTTCGCGGTTGTTTTGAAACACCACCGCGAGCACGACGATGACCGCCGTCAACCCGATGAGGACGCGTAGAGATCGCGCGTTCATGACTCAGCTCACTTTCGTTCCGGTGTTCTGGGACCGCGCGCCGCGGCTCGAACGGAGGCTCGCCGACAGGATCGCGACGAGGATCACGATCAACGGCACGAGGCCGATATTCGCGAACTTCAGCAAGGTGCCGAGGCTCTCGATGTCCTTCTGCAGCTCGTGTTGGACCTTGCGCAGCTCCTTGCGCGTCTTGACGCGCTCGTCGCGGAACCGCTCGAGCTCCTTCTGCTGCTCCGGGCTCAGGATCATCGAGCTTCCCGTGTCTTTCGAGCTCTGCAGCGCGGCCAGCTTCTGCTCGGTGTCGCGCAGCTTGTCCTCGAGCTCCTTCGCCTTCTGACGGTAGGTCGTGTCCGCGGCACGACGGATCTCGACCACCTTGTCGAACGGCCGATTGAAACGGCCCCGGCTACGCAGGCTGATCAAATCGTTGCTGCCAGAGAGGTTGTCGATCGCGTTGATCGCGAAATCGGCGTTGGCCGCCATCGGCATCACGACGCGTTGTCCGAGGAAGTTCTGCGCGCGCGTCCAGTAGCGGTCTTCCAGGAGATCCGCGTCGGCCACGACCACGACGTTGATCGGTCCGTTCGACTCCTTGAGCGACGGGGTGTCACCCTCGGTGGGCACCGATCCGTCGGACGGGGCCTCGGTCTTCGGTTTTCCGTCCGGATAGGCCGTCTTCGCCGGTCCGTTGATCCGCGCGGCGAGCATCAGCTTTTCGTTGTCCGACACGAAGCGCTCGAGCAGCCCGGTCGGATTCGGATCGAACTGGATGCCCGACTTCGGGACGCGCATGGAGTTCATGCTCGTCTCCATCAGCGGCGTGATCGTCGTCGTCGCGCCCTCGGTCTTCGTGAGGATGCCGACGTTCGCCAAGTTGACGGTGCCGAGCTGGCTCGTGACGAAGTCGTCCTTCGAGAGTCCGCCCTTCTCACGCGTGAGCGCGAGCCAGACGATGTAGTCGACGGGTTGGTTCTGATAGCCGACGCGCATCGCGTTCTCGCGGTCGCCCGCGACGCTCTCGGGCGACATCTCGAGTCCCCATGCACCGAGGAGCGGGCCGAGATCTGAAGCGCGGTCGGCCGTCATCGCGGCCATCGGGTTCTGCGGATCGCTGCGCACCTGCTGCACATCGCAGTACGGATCGACGAACGCGATGAGCTTGCCGCCGCCGAGTACGTACTGATCGATCGCGAAGAGCGCTTCCGGCGTGATGCCCTGCGGGTGCACGACCATGAGCACGTCGATGTCGGGATCGATCTTGTTCGTCGTCAGCGGGACG
>JANLUN010000304.1:0-11696 GCA_031363505.1 Planctomycetota bacterium
CACCGACAATTTGGCCGAAACGCTGTCGGGCGGCGAGCGCCGCCGGCTCGAGCTGACGCGCGCGCTCGCGACGCGCCCCTCGATGCTCCTACTCGACGAACCGTTCGCCGGCGTCGATCCGATCAACGTGCAGGAGATCCAAGGCCTGATCCGCCGCATGCGCGAGAAGAACATCGGCATCCTGATCACGGATCACAACGTGCGCGAGACGCTTCAATCGACCGACCGCGCGTACATCATCCACGAGGGACGGATCCTGCGCGAAGGCACCGCGACTGAGCTGATCAACGACCAGCGCGTGAAAGAGGTCTACCTCGGACACAGCTTCGACGCGCCGGTGGCGGGCGTGAGCGCGGCGGAAGAGCGCGAGTTCTTCGAGAGTTGACGTCGGCGAATCGGACGATCGCGCTCGTCACGGACACTCGAGTCGATACCCGACGCCCACTTCCGTCTTGAAGATGCGCGCGCTCGAGCCGGCGGGCTCGAGCTTGCGGCGCAGATGCGTCATGTACACGCGCAGATACTGATTGTCTTGCGTGTTCTGCGGTCCCCACACTTCCTGGAGGAGCTGCTTGTGCGTCACGACGCGGCCCGAATGGCGCGCGAGCGTCGTCAAGAGCTTGTACTCGATCGGCGTGAGATGGACTTCAGCGCCGGCGACGGTCACGCGGCGCGTGTCGAACTCGACGCGCAGCGGTCCGCACTCGAAATCGGGTTCGTCGGTGCCCGGCTCTGCACGGCGCGCGTGGCGCAGAGCGACGCGGATGCGCGCCAGGAGCTCGGCGAATCCAAACGGCTTCGTGAGATAGTCGTCCGCGCCGGCGTCGAGCGCGTCGACCTTGGCCGACTCTTGGCCGCGCGCCGACAGCACGAGGATCGGCATGCGGCTCCACTCGCGGATGCGCCGCGTGACCTCGAGTCCGTCGACGTCGGGAAGTCCGAGGTCGAGCAGCACGATCTCGGGAACGTACTGGCTCGCCATGCGGATCCCTTCGGCGCCGGTCACCGCCTCGAGCAACCGATAGCCGTGCGCTTGCAGGCTCGTGCGCAGGAACCGACGGACTTGCGGCTCGTCTTCGACGATGAGGATCAGCGGGCCGTCAACGCTGCGCGCGTTCACGAGCGCACCTCTTCCCACTCCGTATCGACGAGCGGCGTTTCGCCCGTGATCGGCAACGAGAAGCGAAACAACGCGCCGCCCTCTCGCCGATTCTCGGCCTGGATCGTCCCGCCGTGCGCGCGCAGGATCGCCTGACACACGGTGAGCCCGAGTCCGGCGCCTTCCGCGCGCCGGCCGTCTGCGACGCGATAGAACTTCTCGAAGATCTTTTGCTCTTCGCCGTGCGGAATGCCGCGGCCTTCGTCCATCACTTCGCACACCACCGCGTCTTGCGCGGCCGCGGCGCGCACGGTGATCGCCGAGCGCGTGGGGCTGTACTTCGCAGCGTTCTCGAGCAAGTTGACGAGCACCTGCTCGATGAGCACCGGATCGATCGGCGCGAGCAAGACTGCTTCGGGTAGCTCGGTGAGCACGCGGTGATCCGCGAGCCTCTCGGACAGACGGCCGATCGCCGAGTGCACCACTTCCTCGATCGGCACCCACTCCTTCCGAATCCGCAGGTTGCCTGACTCGATGCGCGTCAGGTCGAGGAGGTTGCCGACGAGCCGATTCAAGCGCTCGCTCTCCTCCTTCACGGTTTCCAGCAGCTCGCGACGCTCCTCCTCGTCGAGCGGCGCGCTCTTCTCGAGCAACACGCCCGCGGCGCCGGTGATCGACGCGAGCGGCGTGCGCAGATCGTGCGACACCGTCGACAAGAGATCGTTGCGCAACCGTTCGGTCTCGATCGCGAGCTTGGCGCGCGAGGTCTCTTCGCGCAGGAGCACACGCTCGAGCGCGAGCGCGGTCTGCGCGACGAACGTCTCGAGGAGTTGCCGCAGCGACGGCGACGGGTCGGCCTTGCGCTGTCCGAGCGCGACGCCGAATACGCCGATCGTCCCGGCCGCGCCGACGAGCGGCAAGAACACGGTTTCGGATGCGGGCAGCGTGTCCGTGCCGTATCCGGCGGGACGTCCGTGCTCGAACACCCAGCGCGCCACAGCGAGCTCGCGCTGCGTGCCGAACAAGCCCGTCGCCTCGCCCGCCAGCGGAACGAGCTCCTTCCCATCGCGCGCGAGGAGGACCACCGCATCGCTCTCCGTCAGATCGCGCACGTGGGTCAGCGCCGTGCGCGCGATCGCGTTGGCTTCGTCCTCGACACTGAACTCGCGGCTCATCGCGAAGAGCGCGGCCGTTCGCCGCTCGCGTTGCCGCGCCGCTTCCGCTTGCTCGCGGATCAACACAGTTCGGCGGCTCACGCTGAGCCCGACGATCAGCATCACGACGAACGTGATCACGTAGCGCAGATCGCCGACCGCGAAACTGAAGTACGGGGGCACGAAGCAGAAGTCGAGCGCCGCGACGCTCGCCACCGCGGCGAGGAGCGACGGTCCGCGCGGCAGCGCGCTCGCCGCGATCAGCACGCCGAGCAAGTACACCATCGCCTGGTCGGCGAGGTTGAAGATCGGCCTCGTGACCCAGCAGATGAGCGTGCTCGAGAGGACCGGGACGAGCGCCCAGGCATATTCCGCGGGGCGCGACCGGCGGCGCGATCCGGCCAGCCGCTTGGGCTCACGCTCGCTCTTTTCGCCCGACGTCACGACCACTTCGACACCCGCCGAGCCGCGCACGAGCTCGTCGATGAGCGATCCTCGAATCCAATCGCGCCAGCGTGCGTGCGTCGGCTTGCCGATCACGATGCGCGTTATGTTCCGTTCACGCGCCACCGCGAGGATCTCGTCGCTCACGCGCTCCCCGCGGACGACGAGTCGCTCGGCGCCGAGGCCTTCGGCGAGCGCCAAGTGTTCCGACACGCGGTCGCGCACCTCCTCCGGCAGACGGTCGAAAGCCGGCGTCTCGACGGCGAGTGCGATCCAGGGCGCGTGCAGACTCGACGCCATGCGTCGGCCGCTGCGTACGACGTCGGCCGATTGCTGCCGGTGATTGACCGCCACGAGTATCCGCTCGCGCGTCGGCAGAGGCTCTTCGATGCCTTGCTCGCGCTTCCATTCGACGGCCTGAGCATCGACGCGCTCGGCGGTCTTGCGCAGCGCCAGCTCGCGCAGCGCGATGAGATTGCCCTTGCGGAAGAAGTTCCGCATCGCGCGCTCGGCCTGCGCGGGGATGTAGACCTTGCCCTCGCGCAGTCGATCGAGGAGGTCGTCGGGCGAAAGATCGACGAGCTCGATCTCGGCGGCGACGTCGAGGATCGAGTCCGGCACGGTCTCTTGCACGTGCACGCCGGTGATCTGCGCGACGACGTCGTTGAGGCTCTCGACGTGCTGGACGTTCAGCGTCGTGTAGACGTCGACTCCGTCCTCGATGAGCTCGATCACGTCCTGCCAACGCCGCAAGTGACGGGAACCGGGCGCGTTCGTGTGCGCCAACTCGTCCACTAACACAAGCCCGGGATGACGCACGAGCGCGCCGTCGAGGTCGAACTCGCGCAGGGTCACGCCGCGGTGATCGATCGATTTCGACGGGAGGATTTCCAGTCCCTCGACCAAGACCTCGGTGTCGCGCCGACCGTGCGTCTCGATCAATCCGATGACGACGTCCGCGCCTTGGCGCTTGCGAGCGCGCGCGGCCTCGAGCATCGCGTACGTCTTGCCGACTCCGGGCGCGGCTCCGAAAAAGATCTTGAGTCGGCCGCGACCGGAGCGCGCCTCCTCGAGCGCGGCGCGTTCGAGCATCTCTTCGGGGGTTGGGCGCCGCTCATCCATACGCGTCCCTATTAGTTCAGCGCAACGCGTCCAAAGCGAGATTGAGCTCGAGCACGTTCACGCGCGGCTCGCCGAAGACACCGAGGTCGCGCGCCTCGACATGCGTCTCGACGAGCGCCGCGACACGCACCGTGTTCACACCGCGCGCTCGGGCCACTCGTGCGATCTGGTAGCGCGCCGCCGCCGGGCTGATGTGAGGATCCAGTCCGCTTCCGGACGCCGTGACGAGATCGACCGGCACGCGCACGCCAGCAGGCTGACCGTCGGCGAGGGCGAGCGCGTCGAGCCGTCCCTTCGCCGCATCGATCAACGCGGGGTTGAGAGGACCGTAGTTGGAGCCCGACGACGCGCCGCCGTTGTACGCGGGCGTGGTGCCGGAGAGCCGACCCCAGAAATAGCGCGGGTCGTCGAAGCTCTGTCCGATCGAATGCGATCCGACGAGCCGCTCGCCGCGGTAGATCAAGCTGCCGTTCGCTTGCTCGGGAAACACCGCCTGCGCAACGCCGGTGACCGCGAGCGGATAGAGAATCCCCGTGATCACGGTGAGCACGATGAGCGCGAGCACGGCCGGTCGAAGCTCTTGCAGCATGTGTTTCAAGTGAGCCCGAGCCCGACGAGCACGAGGTCGACCGCCTTGATCCCGATGAACGGGACGATGATCCCGCCCAATCCGTAGATCCACAGGTTGCGGCGCAGGAGCGCGGCGGCCGCGATCGGGCGGTATTGCACGCCGCGCAGCGCGAGCGGGATCAGCGCGACGATGATCAGCGCGTTGAAAATGACCGCGGACAAGATCGCCGAGCTGGGCGTCGCCAGACCCATCACGTTCAGCTTCATCAACTGCGGGTACGTCGTCGCGAATCCGGCCGGGATGATCGCGAAGTACTTCGCGACGTCGTTGGCGATGCTGAACGTCGTCAGCGAGCCGCGCGTCATCAGCATCTGCTTGCCGATGTGGACGATCTCGATCAGCTTCGTCGGATTCGAGTCGAGATCGACGAGGTTGCCGGCTTCCTTCGCGGCCTGCGTGCCGCTGTTCATCGCGACCGCGACGTCGGCCTGCGCCAACGCCGGAGCGTCGTTCGTGCCGTCACCGGTCATCGCCACCAGGTGGCCCTTCTCCTGATACTCACGGATGAGCGCCAGCTTCTGCTCGGGCGTCGCCTGCGCGAGGAAGTCGTCGACGCCCGCTTCCGCTGCGATCGCCGCCGCGGTCAACGGATTGTCGCCGGTGATCATGATCGTCTTGATGCCCATCGTTCGCAGGTCGGCGAACCGTTCGCGGATCCCGCCTTTCACGATGTCCTTGAGGTGGATCACGCCGAGCACGCGCGCGCCGTCGGCCACGACGAGCGGCGTTCCCCCGCCGCGCGCGATCGATTCCACCGAGCGCTTCACGCTCTCGTGGAACGTGCCGCCGTGCCAGGTGACGAAGTCCGCCATCGCGTCGTAGGCGCCCTTGCGGATCTCGCGGCCGTCGACGTCGACTCCGCTCATCCGCGTCGTGGCAGAGAAGGGCACGAACTGCGCGCCGATCTCGTGGATGTTGCGCTCGCGCAGTCCGTACTTCGACTTGGCGAGCACGACGATGCTGCGTCCCTCCGGCGTCTCGTCGGCGAGCGACGCGAGCTGCGCCGCGTCGGCGAGCTCCTCCGCCTTCACGCCTTCCGCCGGAACGAAGTCGGTCGCTTGACGATTGCCGAGCGTGATCGTCCCGGTCTTGTCGAGCAGCAACACGTCCACGTCGCCCGCGGCCTCGACCGCGCGGCCGGACGTCGCGATCACGTTGGCCTGGATCATCCGGTCCATGCCGGCGATGCCGATCGCGGAGAGCAGGCCGCCGATCGTCGTCGGGATCAGACAGACGAGCAACGCGACGAGCACTGTGATCGACACGACGCTGCCTTGCCCGGCGGCGATCACGGCGTACTGCGAGTAGGGCCACAGCGTCGCCGTCGCGAGCAGGAAGATGATCGTCATCGCGGCGAGGAGCATTCCGAGCGCGATCTCGTTCGGCGTCTTCTTGCGCTTCGCGCCTTCGACGAGCGCGATCATCCGGTCGAGGAACGTCTCGCCGGGATTCGCGGTGACTTCGATGACGAGCCAGTCGGAGAGGATGCGGGTCCCGCCCGTGACGCCGTTGCGATCACCGCCGCTTTCTCGGATGACCGGTGCGCTCTCGCCGGTGATCGCGCTCTCGTCGACCGAAGCGACTCCGTCGCGGATCTCGCCGTCGACGGGGATGATGTCGCCGGCCTCGACGAGCACGAAGTCTCCTTTGCGGAGCTTCGGCGCGGGAATCGACTCGAAGCGCGTGCTGCGCTCGGCCTTCGCAAGCTTCTTGGCGACCACGTCTTGTCGTGTGCGCCGCAAGGTTTCGGCTTGAGCCTTGCCTCGCCCTTCGGCCATCGCTTCCGCGAAGTTGGCGAACAGCAACGTGAACCACAGCCAGAACGTGATCGCGAAGATGAACGCCGTCGGCGCCTCTCCGCGTCCGGCGAGTGCCTGGATCCACAGCACGCTCGTCAAGACCGCGCCGACCCAGACGACGAACATCACGGGGTTCTTGATCTGCAGTCGCGGATCGAGCTTGCGGACCGAATCGATTACCGCGCGCCGAATCAACGCCTGATCGAA
This sequence comes from Planctomycetota bacterium, assembly GCA_031363505.1. Classification (GTDB taxonomy): domain Bacteria; phylum Planctomycetota; class UBA1135; order UBA1135; genus JANLUN01. The sequence goes on from JANLUN010000304.1 coordinate 6,457, forward strand.
CAGCGACTTGGATTGAGTCTTTTTGGATGACATGACGTGTCTCCGGGGTCAGTGCGTGCGCATCATCAGGTGCTCGACGATCGGTCCGAGCGCGAGCGCGGGCACGAACGTCAACGCGCCGACGAGCACGACCGTGCCGGCGAGAAGGATCACGAACAGCGGCCCGTGCGTCGGCAACGTGCCAGCGCCCGCCGGAACGAGCTTCTTCTTCGCGAGCGAGCCCGCGATCGCGAGCACCGGGATCGCGATCAGGAAGCGCCCCATGAGCATCGCCAGGCCCAGCATGAGGTTGTAGAAGGGGTTGTTAGCGCCGAGCCCCGCGAACGCGCTGCCGTTGTTGTTCGCGGCCGAGCTGAAGGCGTAGAGCACTTCGCTGAAACCGTGGACGCCTGGGTTGTAGACCGTCGCCTTGCCAAGCGGATGCAGCACCGCGACCGCCGTTCCGACGAGCACGGCGAAGCACGGCACCAGGATCGCGATCGAAGCCATCTTCATCTCGGGCGCCTCGAGCTTCTTGCCCAAGTACTCGGGCGTGCGCCCGACCATGAGACCCGCGATGAACACCGCGACGATGGCGAAGACGACCATGCCGTAGAGGCCTGATCCGACGCCGCCGAAGATCACCTCGCCGAGCTGCATCAGCCACATCGGCACGAGTCCGCCGAGCGGCGTGAAGGAGTCGTGCATCGCATTGACCGAGCCGTTCGACGCGGCCGTCGTCGCCGAGGCCCAAAGCGCCGAGTTGACGATGCCGAAGCGAACTTCTTTGCCCTCCATGTTCCCGCCCGAGTGCGAGTGGCTCGCCGTGGTTTCGACGCCGAGACGATCGAAGAGCGGGTTGCCGCTCTGCTCGGCCGACATCGCACCGATCGTGCACGGCACGAACACGAGCAGCATCGCGCCGAGCAACGCCCACCCTTGACGCGGGTCTTTGACCATGCGACCGAACGTGATGCACAAGGCGGCGGCGATCACCAAGATCGACAGCAGCTGGAGGAAGTTCGACAGCGGTGTCGAGTTTTCGAACGGGTGCGCGGAGTTGACGTTGAAAAAGCCGCCGCCGTTCGTCCCCAGTTGCTTGATCGCGATCTGTGACGCGGCCGGACCGAGCGCGATCACCTGTTCGGTGACGGGCTGCCCCTCTGCGTCGACGCCCGGATCGAGCACTTGCGCGTGCGCGTACGCGTCGAACGTCTGCACGACGCCTTGCGAGGTGAGCGCGATCGCGAGCACGAACGAGAGCGGGAGCAGCACGTACAGCGTCGCGCGGACGAGGTCGACCCAGAAGTTGCCGATCGTGGCCGACGTCCGGCGCGAGAAACCGCGGATCAAAGCGATCAGCACGGCGATCCCGCTCGCGGCCGAGACGAAGTTCTGCACGGTGAGACCGAGCATCTGCGTCAGGTAGCTCATCGTGGTCTCGCCGCCGTATCCCTGCCAATTCGTGTTCGTGACGAAGCTGACCGCCGTATTGAACGACGAGTCGGGCGTCACCGCGCCGAGATGCTCGGGGTTGAGCGGCAAGACGTGCTGAAAACGCTGCAACGCGTACAGCACGAGGAATCCGACGAGGTGGAACGCGAGGAACGCGTAGGCGTAGCGCTTCCAGCTCATCTCCGTGTCCTGGCGCGTGCCGAGGATGCGGTAGATGCCGCGCTCGACCGGCGCCAAGACCGGGCTGAGGAACGTGCGCTCTCCGGAGAAAACGCGCGCCATGAACTCGCCCAGCGGTTTGGCGAGCGCGACGAGCGCCACGAGAAACAGCGCGAATTGGAGCCAACCGTTCGGAGTCATTCGAACTTCTCCGGCCAGAGCAGCGCGATGAAGAGATAGACGAGCAAGATCGCGGCGATCAGCCCTGCCAAGACGCTCATCCAGTTCATGTCATGCTCCCGCGTGTGATCTCTGGCGCGCGGATCCACACGAGGAAGACTAGGTGCCTCGGCCGCTAAGGAGCTGCTAAAAGCGAACTGCGATCCTGCCGCACCGCGAGCGCTAATGCGCCGCTAAGAGCGGCGTGATCGGCATCAAGAGCGCGCTAATACCGGCGCGTTCGACTCGTCGATCGCTCGCTTCTCGGCTACGTCTTGAACCATGCCCGTGTCGCTGAGTGCGCTGTGTCCACTGCTGTCGATCCCTCTGGCCAGCTCGATCCCGAGCATGCCCCCGGACGCGCCGAAGGTCTCGGGATGGCTGCGCGCGCGCTACGCGAACTCGAGCGACGTCGACGTCGATTCAGTCGCGGCCGGCGATCAGGACCTGGGCGGCTTCAACCTCGACAGCGCGCGCCTCGTGATCAGCGGCGATGCGTGGGAAGGATTCACGTACACGATCAGCATGGAAGCCGGCGACTCCGCCACCTCCGACGCAACCGGCGACGGCATCGGGCTGCTCGACGCCTACGCAGGAGTCAAAGTCGGCGACTTCGCGACCGCGTCGATCGGACGCTTCAGCTCGACGGTGCTCTGGCGAACGGCGGTGCGAAAGCTCCTGTTCCTGGATCGAAGCTTCCTCGGTGAGACTTGGGACGGGCGCGACGTCGGCGTCGAGCTCACGGGCCGGTTCGGCAAGCTCGACTGGTGGACGGCCGCACAAAACGGAGCGGACAGCACGGCGGACGATCTCGCCCTCTCTGCTTGCGTCGCGTTCCACTTGCTCGGCGATTCGCTGCACCTCGAGGAAGGCGTTGTGGAGCTCGGCGACGCTCGTCATCTGATCGCCAGCGCGTGCTGGTACGACGACCAGAGCTTCAGCGACGGCACTGCCGTGGGCGGCAGCTTGCACTACGCGCAGGGCCCGTTCGCCGCCACCGTCGAGCTCGTCGATTTCGACGAGGACATCCGTCCCGGACCGACGGTCAACACCGCGACGGGCGCGGTGATCCCGGGTGCGTACGCCGCAACCGGCGTCGAAATGCCGTGGGATGCGACCGTCTCGTGGCTTCTCGTTCCCGAACGCTGGGAGCTCGCCGCGCGCTGGCAGGATCTCGACGACGACGGCGAAACGACGGTCGCAAGCGTGGCGGTCAATCGCTACGTCGCGGGTCACAACGTGAAGTGGACGCTGCAAGTCGACACGTCTGACAGCGACGACGCGGCGCTCGAGGCCGACGTGTTGTCGGTCGGCATGACCGTCGGCTTCTGACGACGCTTCATCGAACAGGCGCACCACGTGAGCGAAGCTCGCTCGATCTGCTAGGCTGCAGAGCGCAATGATGAAAGAAGTCAAAGACAAGCCGACGCGCGCGGTCGTCGCGGCCGTGCAACTGCAGAGCGTGAACGACGTCGAGTTCGATGCGTCGGTGGCGGAGCTGCGCCAGCTCGCGAAAACCCTGGGATTCGAGGTCGTCGGCACGTTCACGCAGAAGCGCACTCACCTCGACTCGGCGGCGTATTTCGGCTCTGGAAAGAGGCAGGAGCTGCGCCGGTTCGTGCGCAACGAGCCCGAGCCCGTCGGTGCGTCGGAGACATCGGCCGCGAACGAGCTCGAACGTGATGCGGACGATGCCGAGTCTGCGAATCGCGATGAAGCAGCGGACGATCCCGCGGATGCAGCCACTCGCCGCGCCGACATCGTCCTCGTCGACCACGAGATTTCCCCGTCGCAGGCGCGCAACCTCGAGAAGGACGTGGGCTGCGAGGTCATGGATCGCACGATGGTCATCCTCGAGATCTTCCACCGTCATGCACGCTCGCGCGCCGCGCGCGCACAAGTGGAGATCGTGCGCTTGCGTTACATGGCGCCGCGCCTGCGCGAAGCGGCGAAGATCGCCGGACCGCAAGGCCGGCAGCGGAGCGGCATCGGCGGCCGCGGTGCCGGCGAATCGCGAGACGAGCTCGACCGCCGCAAGATCCGCGACCGCATCGCGGAGCTGCAAGAGGAGCTCGCCTCGATGGACGCCGAACGCAAGGTGCAGCGCACGCGGCGACAGGATCAACAAGGACTCGCGCACGTGGCGCTCGTCGGCTACACGAACGCGGGCAAGTCCACGTTGATGCGCGCGCTCACCGGGAGCGACGTGCTGGTCGCGGACAAGCTCTTCGCGACGCTCGACACGACCGTGCGCACGCTCGTGCCAGAAGGCGTGCCGCGCGTGCTCGTCAGCGACACCGTCGGCTTCATCAAGAACCTTCCACACGGGCTCGTCGCATCGTTCAAGTCGACGCTCGACGAAGCGCTGGAGGCCTCTCTGCTCGCCCACGTCGTCGACGCGAGCGATCCGGATTTCGAACGGCAGCGCGCGGTGACCGAGCAAGTGCTCGAGGAGATCGGCGCGCAGGCCGTGCCGCGCATCCTCGTGTTCAACAAGATCGACCGCGCCGGCGACGACACGGCGCAGCGTGGACGCGAGGCGTGGCTGCGCGCGCAGTACCCCGAATGCATAGTGATGAGTGCGCTCCGACCAGACGACATCGTGAAGCTACGCGAGGCGATTCGCGCGTTCTTTCGCCGACGGCTCGTCGAAGTCGAGCTCTTCCTGCCCTGGTCGGCGCAACAGATGCGCGGGGAGATCTTCGCGAGCTGCGAAGTGTTGGAAGAGCGTGCCGAAGAGGGCGGCGCGCATTTCCGCGTCCGCGGCGAGCGTGACGCGGTGGAGCGTCTGCGCGAGCAGGTCGGCCAAGTCCCCGGATCCCGCAAGGGGTGACGCGGACGTCGACCGCGCTAGCCGAAGAAGTCGGCGACGTACGTCAACACCAGAATCAGCACGAACCCGGCGAACACGAACCAGCCCCACGCGCCGAATTTCGCGCCAGGCATCGGAGCGGCGACGGACTCACCCGCGGCGGACAACGCGATCTCGTCCGTCAGTGATTCGCGATCCCACGCATCGCGCAGCATCGAGAGCGCGCGATCGCGCTGGCCTTTGGGAACCAGAAGATTCGGGCGCGCGTCGAGCGATCGCAGCCCGTACGCGTGATGGATCGTGTCGGACGCGTTCTCGGCGAGCATCCAGGGAATCCCGGCTTGCTCGAGCACGTTCTGCGCGAGCTTCGCCGTCGTCGAATCCGGAGCTTCGAGCAAGAGATCGAACTCGCTGTTCTTGGAACCCATCCGCGCGCCTCCTGAGTCCGAGGCTACTTCGCGATCGAAGGGGCCGCCATGGGCGCACGGCGCTTGTCCGCGCGACGCACCTCCGCTACCCTTTCCGCCCCAAAACCGCGCCCCAACCCCCACACCAATCACTCCATGAAGATCGTCGCCTGCATCAAACGCGTCCCCACCACCGAGGCGCAGGCCAA
>JANLUN010000475.1:0-3727 GCA_031363505.1 Planctomycetota bacterium
GCCTCGCCAGAACCGCTCGGTGCAGCGCGCAACGCTAGCCGCATCGAGCGAAACCGTGGTGTTCGAGACGCGCAGGTGCGCGCCTTCGCCATCCGCGCGAAGTCGAACGTCGATCCGCGTTCCGGGCGGGGAGTAACGCACCGCGTTGTCGAGCAGGTTGCGCGCGGCGACCTCCCAGAGCTGGGGGTGCGACTTCACGACCAGCTCGGCCGGCGCGTCGAGAACGATCTCGCGCCCCTCCGCGTCGGATCGCCGAGCGTGGTCGACGATGTTCGCGAGGAGCTGCGGGAGATCGACGCGTTCGGTCTGGCCGTGCGTGGCGCTCGACTCGAGCCTCGCGAGCTCCAGCAAGCTCTCGACGAGCGATCCCATCTGGAGCGCGATCGCACGCGCGTCCACTGCGAGGCGCTGTCGGGATTCCTCGTCGGGCCAGCGCAGCGCGACGTCGGCCGCGGCGCGCAGCTCGGCGATCGGCGTGCGCAGCTCGTGTGCGACGTCGGCCGTGAAGCGCCGCTCGCGTTCCACGAAACCACGGATCGTCTGCAGCGAAGTGTTGAGCGACGTCACGATCGGCTGGATCTCCTCGGGTGCGCGATCGACATCGATCGGCTGGTCGAGCGAGCTCGGACCGATCTGCTCGACCTCCGTCACGATGCGCTCCAGGAGCTGCACGCCCTTGCGCAGCGCGAGCCAGACGACCATCGCGATTCCGGCGAGCGACACGATGCCCGTGATCGCCACCTCGGCATAACCGCGGCGTAGCGCTTCTTGCAGCTGGAGCGGCTGCGCTCCCACCACGATGATCACGGGAAGGCTCGTGCTCTCCTGCGGACCGAGCCGCGGCGGAAACTCGATGCCGACGCACCGGACCTTCGTACCCGCGGCGAGCGACGTCTCGAACGCGACAGGGGACGAGAGCGGCCCGTGACGAAACGGAAGGTCCTCGCCGTGGAGCGAATAGGAGCGCTCCAGTGAGGTCCCGTCGGGATACCGGATCTGGAAGTAGTGCGGGCGCTCCGCGCGCGAGTACTGCGACATGAACTCGTCGGCGAACTCGAGCTCGAGTTTTTCGCCGTGCTGGGTCACGAGCGTGGCCAGCGTCATCGCCTTCTCGACGAGCCCCTCGTCGAACTGGCGCTGCAAGAGTCCCCGTTCGAAGTACCAGTGCATCGCCATCCCCGCGAGGACGATGGGCACGACGCACCAGAGGATCCGCTCGAGCAGGTAGCGGTAGAGCGAGATCGGATGGGCGATGCGGCTCGAGCTCATCGGAGATCAGAGCGGCTGCGACTCGAGGCAGTATCCGATCCCGTGGCGCGTCTGAATGAGCTCGCGCTCGTCCCCGCCCGCGTCGCGCAACTTCCGACGGATCGCGCACACGGTCGATTCGACGGCGTTGCTCTCGGGCAGCCGCTCCTCTCCGTAGATGTGGTCCTCGATCTCGATCCGCGTGACCGTCTGGCCTCGTCGACGCGCCAAGTACTCGAGAACCTTGAACTCGCGCCTGGTGAGGCGGACCTCGGTCTCCGCCATCGTCACGCGACGGCCGACGGTGTCGACGACGAGATTGCCGATCTGAATCCCCGGCCCCTTGGACCTGTATTGACGCCGCACGAGCGCCTGGACGCGCGCCAAGAGCTCGTCGAACGAGAACGGCTTCTGCAAGTAATCGTCGGCACCGAGCTGGAGCCCGAGCACGCGGTCTTCGACCGAGTGCTTGGCGGTCAAGATCAAGACGTGCACGTCGGACTTCCCTGCGCGCAGCTCACGCAAGACGTCGAGACCGTCGCGCCCGGGGAGCATCAGATCCAGGACCAGGACGTCGTAGTGCTCGCGCTTCGCGAACGCGAGACCGCGCACCCCGTCGCCCACGGCATCGACCGCGAAGCCGGCGCGCGTGAATCCGGCCTTGAGCGATTCCTGCAGCCGGACGGAGTCTTCGATGATGAGGAGGCGCATGTCCGCGAAGACCTCTCGCGAAGGATACCCCGGCGTCGCGAAGGGACCTGATCGGAACCTTACGGCGGGCGGGGCATGGTCGGTTACCGAGAGTAATGGAGGGGGAGACTCGACGCCCTTCCGTATCATCCGGTCCCACGACTACCCCGGAAGGCAACCGCCATGAGCAAGACGACGCAGCCGACGATCAAAGAAGAGAGCCAGTCCAAGACCTTCGCCGCGAAGGCGTTCGCCGGAGCCACCGCGACGTCGAAGCTCGCGCCGCTCACGATCCAGCGTCGCGCTCCGGGTCCGCACGACGTTCAGATCGACATCACGCACTGCGGCGTGTGTCACTCCGACCTGCACCAAGTGCGCGACGAGTGGAAGAGCGCGATGCCGACGACGTATCCGTGCGTGCCCGGTCACGAGATCGTCGGCAAGGTCGCGAAGGTCGGCCGCGACGTGAAGAAGTTCAAAGCGGGCGACACGGTCGGCGTCGGCTGCATGGTCGATTCATGCGGAACGTGTGCGAGCTGCCGCGACGGCTTCGAGCAGTTTTGCGAGCCGGGCGCGACGTTCACGTACAACGCGCCGGACAAGCACCTCGGCGGCGTGACGTACGGCGGCTACGCGGACAGCATCGTCGTCGACGAGCGCTTCGTCGTGCGCGTGCCGCCGAAGCTGAACCCCGCGAACGCGGCGCCGCTCCTGTGCGCCGGAATCACGACGTACTCGCCGATGCGCCACTGGAAGGTCGGCAAAGGTCAGAAGGTCGGCATCGTCGGCCTCGGCGGCCTCGGTCACATGGGCGTCAAGTTCGCGCGCGCGCTCGGTGCGCACGTCGTCGTGTTCACGACGTCGCCGAACAAGAAGTCGGACGCCATGCGCCTGGGCGCTCACGAAGTCGTCGTGTCGAAGAACGCGAGCGAGATGACGCCGCACGCGGGGACGTTCGACTTCATCCTCGACACGGTGTCGGCCGTGCACGATCTCAACGCCTACCTCGAGTTGCTCAAGCGCGACGCGACGATGGTGCAGGTGGGCGCGCCGGCCGAGCCCGTGCCGCTTGGCCTCTTCAGCTTGATCTTCAAGCGCCGCAGCCTCGCGGGCTCGCTGATCGGCGGCGTCCGCGAGACGCAGGAGATGCTCGACTTCTGCGCCGAGCACGGCATCACGTGTGACGTCGAGGTGATCAAGGCGCAGCAGATCAACGAGGCTTACGAGCGGTTGCTCAAAGGCGACGTGAAGTACCGCTTCGTGATCGACATGGCGTCGGTCAAGTAGCGCTCACGCGCGGCGCTCAGTCTGGTCGTGACGCCGGTGGCGTACACGCTGTTCGACGACATAGGGCAGTTCTTCCGGCGGAGAGTCCGGCGCTATCCGAGGAGCACGCGCGCACCGGAAAGAATCCAAACGCCCAGCGCGACCGACGTGAGCACTTCGCCGATCGATGTAGCCTGCGCCTACGACTCCGCGACGGCCACCGCCGCCGCGATCCCCGCGTCGTGCGTGATCGTGATGTGGATCTTCGCGATGCCTTTTGCACGCGCGATGTCGCGCGCAACGCCGTGGAGGACGAGCTCGGGCGCTGAGCCCGGTTGCCGCACGACCTCGATGTCCTTCCAGCGCACGCCGCGCGCCCAACCGGTGCCGAGCACCTTCATCACGGCTTCCTTCACCGCGAACCGGCCGGTGTAGTTCGTGAGGCGCGTCTTGCGACGATCGCAGTACGCGCGCTCGCCTTCGGTGAAGAGGCGCGCGAGCATGCGGTCGCCGCGGCGCTCAT
>JANLUN010000351.1:0-1054 GCA_031363505.1 Planctomycetota bacterium
TTCATCGATCTCAAGGACCGCACGTCGTGCATCTTGTTCGGCGACGGCGCCGGCGCGGCGATTCTCGCGCCGTACGACGAATGCGGACAAGGCGAGATCCTGAAGACGCGCCTGGGTTCCGACGGCACGGGCTACGAGTTCATCCACATGGTCGCCGGCGGATCGCGCAAGCCTCCGACGCACGCGACGCTCGACGCGGGCGAACACTTCATCCGCGTGCAGGGCCGCGAGGTGTTCCGGTTCGCGGTCACGCACATGAGCGACCTCATCAAGGAGATGGTGACGGGGCACGAATACGACGAGCTGTGCCTCGTCGTTCCGCACCAGGTGAATCGGCGCATCATCGACTCCGCGCTCGAGCGCCTCGGATGGACCGACGAGAAGGTGATCGTCAACATCCAGCACTACGGCAACACTTCCGCGGCGACGGTGCCGATCGCGCTTGACGAAGCGCGGCGCGGCGGTCGACTGGTGAAGGGCAAGCTCGTGATCCTCGTCGCGTTCGGCGCCGGACTGACGTGGGGCGCCTCGCTGATCCGCTGGTGATTCGTCCGTTCACCTAGATCCCGCCCAAGTTCCAACACAAGGCCTCGATGAACGAAGCGATCCTGTTTCCCGGTCAAGGTGCGCAGTTTCCCGGCATGGGCCGCGACTTCTGCGACGCGTTCGCCGTCGCACGCGCCACGTTCAAAGAGGCGGACGCGATCCTCGGGTTCCCGCTGACCGAGTCGTGTTGGAACGCCGGCGACGACGTGAACCGCACGGACATCGCGCAGCCCGGCATCTTCACGACGAGCGTCGCGATCGTGCGTGTGCTCGAAGAGCGGGGCCTAAGGCGCGATGCCGCGCCGCTCGTGACGGGCCTCAGCCTCGGCGAGTACACCGCGCTGTGGTGCGCCGGCTCGCTCTCGTTCGAGGACGGACTGCGCCTCGTGCGGCTTCGCGGTGAAGCGATGCAGGACGCGAGCGAGAAGATCAAGAGCTCGATGGTGAGCTTGATGGGCGCGACGGAAGAGCAAGCCGTGGCGCTCGCCGCCGTCGGCGCGCGCGTCGG
>JANLUN010000362.1:0-12339 GCA_031363505.1 Planctomycetota bacterium
CGAGCACGACGACGCCGGCGCGAAGGCTCGCGGAGTGGTGCTCGACGACGGCTCGGAACTCGCGGCGGACGAGGTCCTTTCCTCCGCGGGCTTCGTCGAGACGATGCGACTCTCGGAGCGCGAAGTGGCCGCGTCGGACATCGGTCGCCTCTCGTTCTTCGAGTCGATCTCGGTGCTCGACACACCGCTCGCGAGCCTGGGACTCGACGCCACGATCACGTTTTTCCACTCGGGCGACGGATTCCGCTACCGCCGGCCGGAGCGTCCGATCGACGTCGACAGCGGCGTGATCTGCGCGACCGACAACTACCGCGGCGAGTCGCCCGCGACGGAGGGCTTGCTGCGCGTGACGGCGCTCGCGAACTACGATCGCTGGAACGCGCTCGAGGGAGAGGCCTACACGCGCGCCAAGGACAACGCCACGGAGGCGCTCCTCGATTCGGCGTCGCGCTTCTCTCCCGACGTGCGCGCGCACACCACGTATCGCGACGCGTTCACGCCGCGCACGATCCGCCACTACACCGGTCACGTCGACGGCACCGTGTACGGAAGCCCGACGAAGCGGCGCAGCGGAGAGACCGATGTCGCGGGCTTGCACTTGATCGGCACCGACCAGGGATTCCTCGGCGTCGTCGGCGCGCTTCTCTCAGGGATCTCGATGGCAAATCGCCACGCGCTGATTGCGAACTAGGCCCCCGCTCCCCCACCACATGGACCAATCGCGCAAGTACTACAAAGGCAGTCGCGACGGCAAGGCGCCGGTGACCGGCGATCCGCTGAGCGGCGCGCGCGAACGCTACGACCTCGTCGTGATCGGCAGCGGGCTCGCCGGGTTGACCGCGGCGAACGTCCTCGCGCGCGCGGGTCACGAGGTCGCGCTGTTCGAGCAGCACTACAACTTCGGCGGGCTCGCGACGTGGTTCAAACGCCGCGGCGGACATGTGTTCGACATCTCGCTGCACGGCTTTCCCGTCGGGATGAAGAAGACGTGCCGCAAGTACTGGAACAAGGAGATCGCGGACTCGATCGTGCGTCTCGACAGCATTCGATTCGACAACCCGCAGTTCGCGTTCGAGACGACGTTCACCGAGGAAGACTTCACGCGTGCGTTGATCGAGCGCTTCGGTGTCTCGCCCGCGAGCGTGAAGGCGTTCTTCGCGGAGATCCGCGCGATGGACTTCTTCGGGCCGAGCCAAGAGACCGTCGCGGACCTCTTCGAGCGCCACTTTCCAGGCCGCAACGACGTCCACCGTTTGTTGCTCGAGCCGATCGCGTACGCCAACGGATCCGCGCTCGACGATCCCGCGATCGCGTACGGGATCGTCTTCGGCAACTTCATGAGCCAAGGCGTGTTCACGTTCAGCGGCGGCACCGATCAACTGATCGCGGCGATGAAGGCCGAGCTGAAACGCAGCGGCGTCGAGCTCTACGGCCGCGTGCAAGTCGACCGTATCCGCGTCGAAGGCGGTCGGGTCGCGGGCATCGAGGCGCACGGACGCTTCATCGCCGCCGATGCCGTGATCTCGAACGCCAGCCTGAAGAGCACGATCGAATCGCTCGTCGGACAAGAACACTTCTCAGCCGCGTTCGCCGACGGCGTGCGCGCGGTGCGGCTCAACAACTCGAGCACGCAGGTCTATCTCGGCATCGCCGACGGCGAAACCATCCCCTTCGTCACCGATCTCCTGTTCAGCTCGACGCGTCCGACGTTCGACTCGCACGCGCTGTGCGATCTGCGCGGACAGAGCCGCACGTTCTCCTTCTACTATCCCAAGACGCGCCCCGGCTCCAATCGCTACACGATCGTCAGCTCGACGAACGCCAACTACGTCGATTGGGCGTCGATCTCGGATGCGGAATACGAAAACGAGAAGACACGCCTCGTCGAAGACACATTGAGCGCGCTCGAGGGCTACTTGCCGGGCGCGAGGTCGAAGATCGACCACATCGAAGCCGCGACGCCGCGCACGTTCCAGTTCTACACGCAGCATCCATCAGGAGCGTCGTTCGGCACCAAGTTCGAGGGGCTCAAGTACAGCTTTGATCTCTCGAAGGAGATCGCAGGCCTGTTCCACGCCGGGAGCGTCGGGATCATCATGTCGGGCTGGCTCGGCGCCGCGAACTACGGCGTGATCGCGGCGAACAAGGCGGATGCTTGGCTCGCGGGCCGTCTTGAGGTACACGCGTGACGTTCCGCGGCGAATTCGAGGGCCAGACCGTCGTCGTCACCGGCGGAACGCGCGGACTCGGACGTGCGATCACGCGCGCGTTTCTCGATGCCGGTGCGATCGTGCACGCGACGTATCGCTCCGGCGAAGCTGCGGCCGCCGCATTCCGCGAGTCCCTCGGCGACGAGCGCGAGCGCCTCGTGCTGCACCGCTTCGACGTCGCGAAGTACGACGAAGTCCAGCGCTTCTGGGAAACGCTCGAGTCGAAGTTCCAGAGCAGCGTGCAAGTCCTCGTCAACAACGCCGGCATTCGTCGCGACGCCGTGCTCGGCATGATGAAGCCCGAAGATTGGGACAGCGTGCTCGCGACGAACCTCTCGGGCTCCTTCCACATGAGCAAGTTCGCCGTGCAGAACATGCTGCGCGCCCGCTACGGACGCATCTTGTTCGTCACGTCGCCGGCCGCGAGCTTCGGCTTCCAAGGACAAGCGAACTACAGCGCGTCGAAAGCCGGCCAAATCGGCCTGATGCGCTCTCTCGCGCGGGAAGTCGCGCGCAAGAAGATCACCGCCAACTGCGTCTCTCCGGGTTTCATCGACACCGAGCTCCTGGCGGACCTTTCCGAGGAAACGAAGCGCGCCCACTTGGCTTCGGTGCCGACGGGCCGCTTCGGCGAGCCGGCGGAGGTCGCGTACGCCGTGCTCGCACTCGCCTCGCGGAGCGCGTCGTACATCAACGGTGCGACGCTGGAGGTGACCGGTGGAATCTGACGCGCGCGCCGCGGTCCTCGCCGCGATCCCCCACCGGCCGCCGTTTCTGTTCGTCGATCGCGTCGTCGATCGAACCGAAACTTCGATCCGAACAGAGTGGCGCGTCGCGGAGGACCTCGCGTGTTTCGCGGGTCACTATCCCGGTCAGCCGATCCTTCCCGGCGTGATCGTGTCGGAGTTCGCGTTCCAGAGCGGCGCGATCTTGGTCGGCGGCAGCGCGCGCGCGGGAGAAGGCGTGCCGGTGCTCGTCAAGATCGCCGACGCGCGCTTTCGCAAGATCGTGCACCCCGGAGAGACGCTCGCCGCGCGCGTCGAGCTCGTCGAGATCGTCGGACCCGCGCGCTATCTCAAGGCCGTCGTGACTTCGTCGGGTGAAACGGTCGCGAAACTCTCGTTCACCGTCGCGCTCGCGAGCGCTTCCGACGAGAAGGAGATTGCGTGAGCGACTTCGGGCTTCAGGAGAAGACTGTGCTCGTGGCAGGCGTCGCCAACAAGAAGAGCGTCGCGTGGCACGTCGGTCGCGCGCTCTCGAACGCCGGCGCGCGGGTGATCTACGCCGTGCGCAGCGAGAAGCGCCGCGGCGAAGTCCATAAGCTCTTGCCGAGCGCGACGATCCATGTCTGCGACGTCGAGGACCAAGAACAGATCGACGCGCTCGCGAAACAGCTCCGAGACGACGGCGTCCGTCTCGACGGCTTCGTGCACTCGATCGCGTTCGCCAACTACGCGGGTGCGCCCGGCGCGTTCCACGAGACGTCGCGAACGGACTTCCTGCGCGCGCTCGACGTGTCGTGCTACTCGCTGATCGCGCTGTCGAACGCGCTCGCGCCGCTCTTCAACCCGCACGCGGCCGTCGTCGCGATCTCGATCTCGACGACGCGCATGGCGGCCGAGAACTACGGCTACATGGCCCCGGTCAAGGCCGCGCTCGATTCGTCCGTCGTCTTCTTGGCCAAGAGCTTCAGCACGCGCGGCGAGGTGCGCTTCAACTCGGTCAACGCGGGGCTGCTCAAGACGTCCGCGTCCGCCGGCATTCCCGGCTACATCGAGAGCTATCTCTACGCGGAAGCGGCGACGCTGCGCAAACGTGCATTGAGAACCGAGGAAGTCGCGGACGTCGCGCTGTTCCTGCTCTCACCGCGCTCGATGGGCATCAACGCGCAGAGCCTCGTCGTCGACGCGGGGATGGGCGTGAACTACTTCGACCGGGATCTCGTGCGGCGCGCGGTGCGCGTGGAGGAACGCGCATGATCGCGCCGATCGTGTGCGTCGAGGCCGGCCGCGATGCAATCCTCGCCGGCGCACGCCGAGTCGATGCGCAGCGCGCGCGGGCGCGTGCCGCGCTGGAGCTCGCGTTCGCACGGATCGGGCGCAGTCCGCTCGAAGCCACAACGAACTCGGACGGCGCGCCGGTCGCCACCGCTGGCTGGCACTGGTCGCAGTCGCACACGCGCGACTGCGCCGCGGCCGTCGTGTCGACGGAGCCCGTGGGGATCGACGTCGAGCCGATCGAGCTGCGCCGCGCCGTTCAGCTTCCAAACGTCGTGTCCGCCGCCGAACGCAAGGTGCTGGGCGAGATCGACGCGCTCCTCTTCACACGGCTTTGGACCGCGAAGGAAGCCGTTCTCAAGCGCACGGGCGTCGGATTGGCGGAGCTTTCGGATTGCCGCGTGATCAAAGTGCTCGATGCCACGCACATGTGGCTGACCCACCGCGGCGTCGAACACCGGGTCGAGCAGTCGATCCGACGCGGATTCGTCGTGTCGGTCGCTGCTGGCCTGGCCGCGGAAGCAGAGCTCGACTGGACTTGGAGCGCATGACATGGCGAGCGCTCCTGTCGCCGATCCCGAATCGCTAGCGGCGCGCGCGCAGCTCGGCGCCATCGCGGACGAATACCCGTTCGCGTCGAATTACCTGCAGGTCGACGCGGGCGGACTGCACTACCTCGACGAGGGCTCGAAGCGCGCCGCGCCGATCGTGTGCGTCCACGGCAACCCGACGTGGTCGTTCTTGTTCCGACACATCGTCCGCGCGTTCCGTGACACCCATCGCATCGTGGCGCCCGATCACATCGGTTGCGGCCTCTCGGACAAGCCGCAGCGCTGGTCGTATCGACTGTCGGACCACATCGACAACCTCGAGCGACTCGTGCTCGCGCTCGATCTGCGCGACATCACACTCGTGCTGCACGACTGGGGCGGTGCGATCGGGATGGGCATGGCACGCCGTCAGCCGGATCGAATCGCGCGCCTCGTCATCGCGAACACGGCGGCGTTCCCATCGCACCGCATGCCGATGCGCATCCGCGTCTGTCGCACGCCGATCGTCGGCCGCTTCCTCGTGCGGCGGCTCAATGCGTTCGCGGGGCTCGCGCCGCGAATGGCGCTCGCCGATCCCGCTCGACTCTCCGCGGCGGCGCGCCGCGGATTGCTCCTTCCGTACGACACCTACGCGAACCGCGTCGCGATCGATGCCTTCGTCGCCGACATCCCGATGTCGGCACGCCATCCGTCGTACGGGACGCTCGTCGAGATCGATCGCTCGCTGGCGATGTTCCAGGGCCGGCCCGCGCTGATCGTCTGGGGTGAGCGCGACTTCTGCTTCACGCCGCACTTCCGCGCGATGTGGCAGGCGCGTTTTCCCGCAGCGCGCGTCGTTCCGATCGCGAACGCCGGTCACTACGTCTTCGAGGAAGCGCCGGAGATCGTCGAGCGCGAGCTGCGACGCTTTCTCACGGACACCGCGTCACCGTGAAAGCGATCGCACAGCCGCTGGCGGTCCGCACGCCGACTTCGGCGGTCACGGCCAACATCGGCGCGCACTTGCCGCGCACGGCCGCGCGTTCCCCAGAACGAATCGCCATCGTCGAGCCGAACGGCCGGCGTAACTGGCGGACGACGAGCTATCGTGAGCTAGAAGAGCGCGCAGGCGCGATCGCTGGCGGCATGTGCGCAGCCGGACTCGTGAAAGGCGATCGAGTCGCGGTCTTCGTGCGTCCAGGCCGCGATCTCGTCGCGATCACGTTCGCGCTCCTTCGGATCGGCGCGCTCCCCGTGCTGCTCGATCCCGGCATGGGGCGCGAGGCGCTGATCGCGTCGCTCGCGAAGATCGCGCCGCGTGGTTTCATCGGAGTGCCACTCGCCCAGCTCGTGCGGCGCTGGCACGCCGCGCGACTACCTTCGATCGACCTCTCGATATCGACGCGCGCGGTTCCGCTTCCTGGAGTCGTCACGCTGGCCGAGCTCGTGCGACGCGCGGGACGCTCGGCCGATCCCGTCGAGCTCTCGAGCGACGACGAAGCTGCGATCCTCTTCACGTCCGGGAGCACCGGACCGCCGAAGGGCGTGGTGTACACGCACGGGAATTTCCAAGCGCAGATCGATCTCGTGCAGCGCCTGTACGACATCGCGCCCGGCGAGGTCGACCTGGCGTGCTTCCCGCTGTTCGCGCTGTTCAACGTGGCGCTCGACACGACGACCGTGATCGCGCCGCTCGATCCGTCGCACCCGGCGCGCTGCGATCCGAGCGCGATCGCGCGCGCGATCGATTCGCACGGCGCGACGTACAGCTTCGGCTCGCCGGCGATCTGGAAGCGCGTCGCTCCGTGGTGCCGCGAGCACGGAACGCGATTCGATTCGCTGAAGCGCGTGCTGATCGCCGGTGCACCTGTCGCGCCCAAGTTGATCGAGGAAATGCGCGGCCTGCTCGCGGCCGGCGGCGACGTGCACACGCCGTACGGCGCGACCGAGTGCCTTCCTGTGTCCTCGATTTCGGGCCGTGAGATCGAGGGCGAGGTGCGCGCGCGCTCCGAAAGCGGCGCCGGCAACTGCGTCGGCCGTCCTGCGCCCGGCATCGACGTCGCGCTGATTCCGATCGGCGATGCGCCGATCGCGAGCTGGACGCCGGACCTCGCAGTTCCTCGCGGCGAGCTCGGCGAGATCTGCGTGAAGGGCCCCGTCGTGACGCGTGAGTACGCGCGTGAATCGGCGCTCACGCTCGCTGCGAAGATCAACGACCACGGCGAGCCGTGGCACCGAATGGGAGACGTCGGTTACTTCGACGACGAAGGCCGGCTCTGGTTCTGCGGGCGCAAAGCGCACCGGCTTGAAACGGAAGACGGCATCGTGCTGCCCGTGCCGACGGAAAACGTCTACAACCTGCACCCGCGCGTGGCGCGCAGCGCGCTCGTCGGCCGAGGCGCGCGCGGCCGCGAGCAAACGGTGCTCGTCGTCGAACCGCGGAGCGGCGCGATGCCGCGCACGCGCGCGGCGGCGGCGCGCTTTCGCGAAGAGCTCGACACGGTGTGGCGCACGGGTTCGAAGGCCGGGGCGCCGAGGCTCGCGCCCGCGAGCGAGGTGCGTTTTCGCCGCGCGCTCCCCGTCGACGTGCGGCACAACGCGAAGATCGAGCGCGGAGCGCTCAAGCGCTGGGTCGAGGAGCGCGCGTGAGGGCATTCGTCACCGGCGGCGGCGGGTTCCTCGGCGGTGCGATCGTGCGTGCGCTGCGTACGCGGGGCGACGACGTCGTGTCCTATTCGCGCGCGACGTATCCAGCGATCGAAGCGCTCGGTGCGCGGTGCGCGCGCGGAGACCTCACCGATCTCGCGTCGCTCCAGCGCGCGATGTCGGGCGCTGATGCGGTATTCCACGTCGCCGCCAAAGCCGGCGTGTGGGGTCCGCGCGCGGAGTACGACCGGACGAACGTCGACGGCACGCGCCATGTGATCACGGCCTGCAAGGCGAACCGCGTGAAGCGCCTCGTGTTCACGAGCTCCCCCAGTGTGTGCTTCGACGGCCGCGACCAAGTCATGGCAAGCAACGACTTGCCGCACGCGCAGCGTTTCCTCGCGCACTATCCGCGCAGCAAAGCGGAGGCCGAAGCGCTCGCGCTCGCGTCGAACGGCGTCGATGGTCTCGCCACGTGTGCGCTGCACCCGCACCTCATCTTCGGGCCGGGCGATCCGCACCTCCTGCCGCGACTTCTTGCGCGAGCGCGTGCGGGCCGGCTCGCGATCGTCGGCGCGGGCGACAACGAGATCAGCTTGACCTACATCGAGACCGCCGCGGAGGCGCACGTCCGCGCCGCGGATCGGTTGCACGAAAAGGCGGCGCACGCCGGCCGAGCGTACTTCGTGAACCAGTCGGAGCCGGTGCGTCTGTGGGACTGGATCGTGTCGCTGTGCATCGAGCTCGGTGTCGCGCCGCCGACGCGGCGGATCCCTTTTTCAGCGGCGTGGACGCTGGGCGGCTCGATGGAAGCTGCGTGGCATACCTTCAGGCTGCCCGGCGAGCCGCCGATGACGCGCTTCGTCGCGCAACAGCTCGCGCGCTCGCACAGCTACGACATGCGCCCCGCCGAGCGCGACTTCGGCTGGCGAGAATCGGTTTCGATGGCGCGCGCGACGGAGCTCACGCTGGCGGCGCTGCGCGATCGCGTTCACGCGTGACGCGCGCTACTGCGGTATCGGCGGCGGCGAACTCGCGCCCCACGATCCCGCGGGCGCAACGTGCGGCTGTCCGGTCGTGATCCACCAACCCGGCAAGTCGTTCGAGCGCGTGAACGCGAGATAGCTTTCGACGCGCGAGATCGAGAACAAGGCTCCCGTCGCGAACACGCCGATGCAGCACAGGCAGAACCCGAGCAGCATGAACACGTAGATGACGAAGTAGTAGAAGAAGAGTCGCAGCCGTCGCGACTGCGCGAGCGACCACGATCGGCTGATCGATTCGATGACGTCCAAACCTTCGAGCGCGACGACTTGCGGCACGAACACGAGG
The DNA here is from genome assembly GCA_031363505.1 of Planctomycetota bacterium. GTDB lineage: Bacteria > Planctomycetota > UBA1135 > UBA1135 > JANLUN01. The sequence continues at coordinate 8,716 of JANLUN010000362.1, forward strand.
CCGAGCGCGACGTAGATGAAGACGAGGAAGCCGACGATCCCGCCGGCGACGCCCATCCCGATGGCGGCGACCTCGGGGAGGATCTCCTGCGCGGACAGGATCGCGGCGGCACCGACGGCGATCACCATCGGCACGAGGCTCAGGACCGCGAGGAGTCCCGCGAGCAGTCGCGCGAGCATCATCGTCACGAGGCGCCCCTTCGATTCGAACACGCGGCCGACGTCGCCGGTTCCGGTGCGGAGCACTTCCTCGACCGAGTTCGCGAACCCGATCCAGATCCACGAGGCGAGAACCCAGAACACGAGCGCCATGCAGCACGCGAGCCCGCCGATGGCGATGATCACGGGGAGGATCTCCTCCATGTCCTGGCGGTTCCGCATCCCGCCCGGATTGAAGCCGCCGCCGCCTCCTCCGCCGCCGTCGAGCACGAACATCAAGATGCCGCCCACCCACATCGGGGCGGGTGCGGCCTTGAGCGCCGACCAACTGGCCTTCAGGGATCGGATCGGATCGAACGCTTCTTCGAAGGTCATGGGCGAGACCTGCTGCAGGGGGGACGGTCGGGACGGCCGCTCGGTCGCGAGAGTCTAGCGAGCCGGTGCGGGCGTCTCGACGGAGCGGCGCACTACGCGAGCTGCCACGCGCTATTCCGCTGGGCCGGCTCGCATCAATCGTCGCGCACTTCCCCGGCGAGTCGCACCCGCACGGCCTCGAACGTCGCTGCCGTTTGGACGTCGAACAAGCACATCCGCACGCGCTCGATCGACGGGTGTCGCTCGAGGCCGCGCGAGAGCGCGCCGAGCGCGATGTCGGCCGCGAGCGGCTTGGGATACCCGTAGATTCCCGTCGAGATCGCGGGGAAAGCGATCGTGCGCGCTCCGTGCTCCGCGGCGAGCCGCAGGACGGACTCGTGCGCGCGAGCGAGGAGCTCGGGCTCGCCGCTCCGGCCGTCGATGTACACGGGTCCGACCGCGTGGATGACGAAGCGCGCATGCAGCGCGTGCGCGGACGTCAGCCGCGCCTCACCCGTCGGACAACCGGCGGGATGGAGGCGTCGGCACTCTTCGAGGAGCCCCGGCCCCGCCGCGCGATGGATCGCACCGTCGACGCCGCCTCCGCCCGCGAGCCGGGCGTTGGCGGCGTTGACGATCGCGTCGACGCGCTCGAGCGTGATGTCAGCATGCACGCACTCGACGCGATCGAGCGGGTGCATGTTCACGAGAGCTCGAGCGGATGCTCGGTCACGGGCAATCGAGCGTGTGAAGTCTCACGTGAGCTCGAGCGAACGCGTCGTACGCAACCGGCGCAGGAGCTCGAGCATCTGGTCGAACGGCACGACCTCTTGCTCGCGCGTGTCGCGCCGCCGCACCGCGACGGTGCCGTCGGCCGCTTCGCGCTCACCCGCGATCAGCATGAACGGCACTTTCTGGTGCTGCGCTTCCTTGATCTTCTTGTTCATGTGCGCCGGCTCGAGCATCGCGTCGACGCGGAAGAGCTCCTTCTGCAAGCGCGCCTCGAGCGTCTTGCAGTAGGCGGAGTGCTCTTCACGGATCGGGATGAGCGCCACTTGCACCGGCGCACACCACAGCGGGAACCTTCCGCCGAAGTGCTCGATCAACGCGCCGACGAAGCGCTCCATGCTGCCGAGGATGGCGCGGTGCACCATGATCGGACGCTTGTGCTTGCCGTCCGAGTCGGTGTACGTGAGGTCGAAACGCTCGGGCAGATTGAAGTCGCACTGGATGGTCGAGTTCTGCCACTCGCGACCGAGCGCGTCCTTGATCTTGTAGTCGATCTTCGGGCCGTAGAACGCGCCGCCGCCTTCGTCGAGCTCGAGCGGCAGACCTTGCATCTCCGCCGCGCGCTTCAATGCCTGCGTCGCGAGCTCCCACACTTCCGGTGAGCCGATCGCCTTCTCCGGACGCGTCGCAAGGTACGCGGTGTATTCGAATCCGAACGTCGAGAGGATCGTGTGGACGAGCTTGCACACGCCCGCGATCTCGTCGGCGAGTTGCTCGGGCGTGCAGAAGATGTGCGCGTCGTCTTGCGTGAAGCCGCGCACGCGCAACATTCCGTGCAAGACACCCGAGCGCTCGTAGCGATACACGGTGCCGAGCTCGGCCCAGCGCAGCGGCAGCTCGCGGTAACTGTGCCCGCGGTTCTTGTAGATCATGATGTGACCGGGGCAGTTCATCGGCTTGACCCGATACGGCTGCTCCACGATGTCCATCGGCGCGTACATCATGTCCGCGTAGTTCTCGAGGTGACCCGAGACCGCGAAGAGCGTTTCGCGTGCGACATGCGGCGTGTACACCGGCTTGTAGCCGGCCGCCGTGTGCTGCTCCCACCAGAACTCTTCGATCGCGCGCCGCACCGCGCCGAGGTTCGGGTGCCAGAAGATGAAACCGCCGCCGACGTCGCCGTGCGTGCTGAAGAGATCCATTTCGGAGCCGACGCGGCGGTGGTCGCGCTCCTTGACGTCCTCGAGCCACTTCAAGTGTGCGTCGAGCGCCTCTTGAGTCCAAAAGGCCGTGCCGTACACGCGCTGCATCTGCGGGCGCTTTTCGTCGCCGCGCCAATACGCGCCGGCGACGCTGAGCAACTTGAAGAAGAACGGCCGGTCGAGGCGGTCGACGTGCGGACCTTCGCAGAGGTCCTCCCAGTCGCCGTGCTGGTAGAACGTGATGCGCTCGCCTTCGGGAATGAGGTCGACGGCTTCGACCTTGTACGTCTGGCCGGCTTTCGAAAGGCGCGCGCGCGCTTCGTCGCGCGAGACCTCGACGCATTTCAATTCGGGCGAGCGCTTGGCGATGCGCGCCATCTCCTTCTCGATCTTGCGCAGATCGGGATCGGAGAGCGGCTCCGCGAGATCGAAGTCGTAGTAGAAACCGTGCTCGATCGACGGGCCGAAGCCGAATTGAACGCCCGGGTGGAGCTTGGCCACCGCGGACGCCATCAGGTGGCTGACCGAGTGACGGAGCGTAGAGAGCGGAAAGGGCCCCACGACCTGCGGAGCTTCTTTGAGCTGAGACATGTGTCTCTCCTGCGCGGGAAAAACGTTGCGCGGCGTACCGACCTGGTACGCCGCGTTCCGCGTCCTCCCGAGGGAACGCGGACGAGAAGTCTAGCCCAGCTTTGGACGTGCGACCAAGGACTCCCCTCTGCTTGCGGAATTCTCGCACACGATCCTGAGTCCAGCGGTTCCCGCGTGGCGTCGTGTTGCGGTTCATGTTCACGACGCGCGCGATCTCACGGTCCTCGAGCTCGACAGCGAGAGTTCGGACGAGTTGATCGAGTGGCTGCCCCGGCTTGCCTGACACGCGCACGGGACGATTCACGTGACAGCGCGTGTGCACGCCGCCCTGCCAGTGAATCGTGACTTCCAGACGCGGCGGATCTTCGAACGGCTGGACGAGGATCTCACGGATGGCGGCGCGCAAGAGACGTTTCTTGAGCCTCGCGTCCGCCTGCGGATGGTTCCACACGCGCGGGAAGTCGCGGCCGAGATCACGCAGCAGTTCGATCACGCTCTCCTGCTCCTCGGGCTTGCGCCCGCGCACCTGGCGCTGATGTTCCCGGGCCGCGTGCAGCTCGGCGAGCTTCTCGTTCAGGCGCGCTTCGAGG